>DAOVWV010000026.1 GCA_030636485.1 Methyloprofundus sp. | reverse complement strand
CGTCCCTCATTATATAGCTCCTGGCAAGCGATTATTCCCGTTCAATTAGGCAGCCAAGAGCAGTTGAAAGAGTGGGATATTGTTGGGCCAGTCTGTGAGACGGGGGATTTTCTGGGTAAAGACCGTTCTTTGGCTTTGAGTCAGGGAGACTTATTGGCGGTGCGTTCCTCGGGGGCTTATGGCTTTACCATGAGTTCAAACTATAATTCACGCCCTAAAGTGGCGGAAATTATGGTGGATGGTGAAAATGTACACTTAATAAGAGAGCGGGAAAGCATTGTGCAACTATGGGCGGGAGAGTGTCTGTTGCCGGAGTAATTGGCGCAAAGCAGCGCTGCGCAACTTTTGGTGGATAAGCCCAGGCGCATCCATCAGAGTTGTCGCGGAATGAAAGATAATAAGGTTATTTGACTAGGCTAGGCGAGTGTTTTTTACAGTGAAGGTGGTTAAAAATTAAACCAGCACCAGGTTATCACGATGGATCACTTCTTCATCATCCGAGTATCCTAGAATATTTTCAAATTGCTGGCTGGCCTTACCTTTAATTAAGCTAATTTCTTCAGACTTGTAATTGACCAAACCGCGTGCGACTTCGATACCTTCAGAATCAAGGCAGATAACCAGTTCACCACGGCTAAAGTGGCCTTCCACTGATTTAATGCCAACGGCTAATAGGCTCTTGCCAGATTTTTTAAGTACATCTACGGCACCTGTATCCAGAATCAGCCTGCCTTTGGCTTGTAGTTGCCCTGCCAGCCATTGTTTGCGCGCTACGATAGGGGCAATATTCGCGAATAGATAAGTCCCTATTTCTTCGCCTGCGATTACTTTTGTGAGTACCTTGTCTATATCGCCTGAGACAATCACTGTTGATGCGCCCGAGCGGGAGGCCAAATGAGCGGCACTGACTTTGGTGGCCATTCCACCACGCCCCAGGCCGCTGCGACTTCCGCCTGCCATGGATTCCAGGCGTGAATCATCCGAGCTAATCTGGCTTATTAAAACAGCATCCGCATTGACGCTGGGGTCAGAATCAAATAACCCTAACTGATCGGTTAGAATAATCAGTAAATCAGCTTCAATCAGGTTGGCAACCAAGGCACCCAGGGTGTCATTATCGCCGAAGCGTATTTCTTCGGTCGCTACCGCATCATTTTCATTTATGATAGGAACTACCTTATAGTCCAGTAGGGATATTAAGGTGCTGCGTGCATTTAGGTAGCGTTTGCGGTCTGATAGATCATCATGTGTCAGCAAGACCTGTGCAGCGTGCAAGCCATGGGTGCGGAAATTGTTTTCAAAATTTTGCACCAGTCCCATTTGTCCAACGGATGCGGCGGCTTGTAATTCATGCAAAGCCTTGGGGCGTTTTTTCAGGCCTAGGCGTGCCATTCCTTCGGCGACAGAGCCGGATGATACTAAAACAACTTCTATTCCCTGCTGTTTTAACTTGGCTATCTGTGCTACCCAGGTAGCAATGGCTGCCTGGTTTAGTCCCTTGCCGCCATCAGTTAATAATGCGCTGCCAATTTTAATGACAATGCGTTTGGCTTGTGCGAAATCACTCCGGCTCATTTTCTTTTTCCAGAACTTGCTGTTCTAAAAAAGCCATAATATCAAACATTAAAGTCCTGGTTCCCTCGGATTTTAATGCTGAAATCTGATAAACGGGGCCGCTCCAGTCTAGTTCATCAACAATGGCCTGGCAATATGCCTGCTGATCTTCTTCGCCCTGTAATCTATCGATTTTATTTAATATTAACCAGCGTGGCTTGTTGGCTAAATCATCGCTCCATTTTTCAATTTCCTTGATGATTTTTTGAGCCGCTTCTACGGGGGACTCCATGGATTCATAGGGTTTGACATCGACAAGATGCATGAGTAATCTTGTACGTGCCAAATGCTTTAAAAACTGTAAGCCCAGTCCCGCACCTTCGGCAGCCCCTTCAATAACGCCAGGGATATCAGCAATCACAAAGCTACGCTGGTCATCAACACTGACCACCCCTAAATTTGGAACCAGAGTGGTAAAAGGGTAATCTGCAACTCTTGGTTTTGCCGAGGAAACGGCACGAATCAGGCTGGACTTGCCGGCATTCGGCATACCTAGTAAGCCGACATCTGCAATTAAGGTGAGTTCCAGTTGTAAGATTCGCTGCTCACCTTTGGAACCAGTGGAGGCTTGCTGTGGCGCGCGGTTTATACTGCTTTTAAAGCGTGTATTGCCTAAGCCATGAAAGCCGCCTTGAACCACGAGTAGTTTCTCACCTACCCGGGTAAGGTCACCTAATTTTTCGGCGGTTTTTTTGTCGTATACACTGGTTCCTGGTGGGACAGAGACGTAAATGTCATCCCCTTTTCTACCCGTACATTGTCGCCCCATGCCATTTTGGCCGCGTTGCGCCCGGTGTACAGAATGAAAGCGAAAATCGACTAAGGTATTTATATTGTCAGTGGCAAGTAAAAAAACACTGCCGCCATCGCCGCCATCGCCGCCGTCAGGTCCCCCTTTGGGGATATATTTTTCGCGGCGAAAACCGATACAGCCATTTCCGCCATCTCCCGCTTCAACACGAATTTCCGCTTCATCAACAAATTTCACAAGCTTAAAACCTCACTCAAACCAGTTATACAATCAAACATGGGGATTGCAGCAAATATATACTTCGTGCGATCACTCATCACGGTCGTGTGAAGTATCATAAAAGTATACAAAAAAAGGCAAAAAAAAACCCCGTCTTTGCGGACGAGGCTTTTATATCTTATTCAGCTTAAGCCTGAAACTAATCAGGCTTAAGAAGTCTAAAATAATTATGCAGCGACAATGCTAACAAATTTACGTTTTTGAGGGCCTTTAACCTCAAATACAATTTTGCCAGTTGCTGTTGCAAACAAAGTGTGATCTTTGCCGCAGCCTACATTTGTTCCTGGGTGAAAACGTGTTCCACGTTGACGAACAATGATGCTACCTGCACTCACAGACTCGCCACCGTAACGTTTAACACCTAATCGTTTCGCGTTGGAATCGCGACCGTTTTTGGTACTACCACCAGCTTTTTTATGAGCCATTGTAAATCCTCGTGTTAAGCAGAAATGCCAGTGACCTGGATTTCAGTGTAATATTGACGATGACCCATTTGTTTCATGTGGTGCTTACGTCTTTTAAATTTGATGATTTTAATTTTTTTGTGTCTACCTTGTGCAGTAACAGTCGCAGTGACTTTGCTGCCTTCGACATAAGGTTGACCAACTTGAACAGCATCGCCTGATTGCACCATAAGTACATTATCGAATTCAACACTGTCGCCCATGCCAAGCTCAAGTTTCTCTATTTTTAAGGTAGTACCTTCTTCAACACGGTATTGTTTACCGCCAGTTTGAATTACCGCATACATTTGCGTCAGCTCCGTCAAGCAATATCTATTAAAAGTGAACAGAGGATTATATTAATATATCAATGTCCCGTCAACTAAAATTAATAAAAAATCGTCATGCACCACAAAATAACACAAACAACATTTTACCGACTATGGTGTTTTTAAGTGCCATGTTCTGTTAATATAGTTGTATTACCAAATTGTTTAAGGTGCGCTACAATACCTTAAACTACCATTAATAAAACACGAACTCAATGACAGTTTCGCAAAAAACCAATAATATGGCATATTCCCCTATTGATTTCAATGCAATTCAAAAGTTAACAGAAACAGAGGCCAAAGCAGTTGATCAGTTGATTTTGAAAGAACTGACTTCAGATGTGGTTCTCATTAATCAAATCGGACATTATATTATCAATAGTGGTGGTAAGCGTTTACGTCCTATGCTGTTATTGCTGACTGCAAAAGCCCTTGAGTACCAACAGGATGACCATTTGGTTCTAGCGGCTGTTATTGAATTTATTCATACCGCCACATTACTCCATGATGATGTGGTTGATGAATCTGATTTACGCAGAGGTAAGGATACTGCGAATGCTGTATGGGGTAATGCTGCGAGTGTTCTCGTGGGCGACTACCTTTATTCCAGTGCTTTTGAGATGATGGTGCGCACGAATAATATGCGTGTCATGGAAATTTTATCCAAAACGACGACGGCGATTGCCGAGGGCGAAGTCTTACAGCTTTTAAATTGTAATAACCCCGCAACAACGGAAGAAAAATACCTGGAAGTCATCTCTCGCAAAACGGCTATTTTATTTAGTGCTGCGACACGCTTAGGTGCGGTGATTGCTGCAGCAGATACTGATATAGAACAGAGCATGGCTGCCTATGGACAGCACCTGGGTGTTGCCTTTCAGCTTATTGATGATGCGTTGGATTATACTTCAAGCAAAGATGAATTAGGTAAAAACCTAGGGGATGACCTTGCCGAAGGTAAGCCTACTTTACCGCTTATTTACGCCATAGAAAATGGTACTAAAGCTCAGGCTGATGTGATCATTGATGCAATCAAAGCAGGCAACAGAGATTCTTTTAATGAGGTCTACGATATTGTAAAAGCCACTAATGCAATAGCTTATACTGAGCAGCGCGCGGATGAGGAAGCCCAAAAAGCCATAGATGCCTTGGCGAGTCTGCCTGATTCTGAATACAAAGAAGCTTTAGAATTACTTGCCCGTTTTTCTGTGCAACGTAGTTATTAAATGTTCGCTCCTTAGGGCTGAACTTATCTGGGGTGTGGCTCATTTATCCATGCAAACGGGTGTGCCGCCTGTTCCCCAGATTATATGTCTAGCCAAAGGATGGGTTAGCCGCTAGCATTAAGCTAAGCTCCAGCAAGCTTTCCCAGTAATCCCCCGCCTGCTGGCCTTTTATTTGACGGTCTACTCTGGCTGCCACTAATAACATTTTCATTAAATCAGGCAAACTTAGCTTATTTAAAGCATAAGTTACTAGCTTTTGGCGTTTATCCCAAACCTGATGCTGCATAAATACACGGTTTTGTGGCTGGCCTGCTGCGAGTTTTTGCTTGATATGTATTAAATTGCGAATTTCCCGGCTTAATGCCCATAACACAATTGAAGGGGCAATGCCTTCATGCTGTATGCCGGTCAGGATTTTAAGTGTACGCTCTATTCGTCCCGATAATGCCGCATCAACAAGATTAAAAACATCATAACGCGAGGCATCGGTAACGGCTGTTTCAATTTGCTGTTCCGAGAGCTGGCCTTGACCATAAAGCACATATAGTTTTTCTATTTCCTGAGCGGCAGCCAGCAAGTTGCCTTCCACACGGCTCGCAATAACCCTCAGTTCCGGATTACCTGTGCTAAGCCCTCTTTTTTGCATGCGTTGCTGTATCCAGCTGAGTAACTCTTTGCCTGCTAAAGGCCAGACCTGAATGGCAACACCATGATTGTCCAGTGTCGTTACCCATTTTGATTTTTTTGCTGATTTTTCCAGTTTGGCAGAGGTGATTAATAGCAGTGTATCTTCTGGCAGGCGTGCGCAATAACTGACTAAAGCCTTACTTCCTTCGGCACCAGGTTTGCCCGAAGGAATACGTAAGTCAATGATTTTCTTTTCTGAGAAAATTGACATGGAATCAGCGGCTTGCCAAAAATCAGCCCAGGAAAAGCTGGCATCAATAGTCAGCACCTCACGGCTTTCATAGCCTGCTTTTTTAGCGGCTGATCTCACCGCATCAGCAGCTTCACCTAATTGCAGTGGTTCATCACCACTGAGAAAATAGATAGGCGCGAGTTGCTTTTCTAATGCTGAAGGTAGTTGCTGAACGGTTAACCACATCTTATGGAAGCGATTTCTTTAGTTCAGCACGCGCTCTTTCTATCACCGAGCGGACGGCTTTAATATAGAGCTCTTTACGTAATACCCGCTCTTCATTTTCTTTTGAGAGTACGGTATTACTGCTTTGCTCATTAAAATACGACTGACTGACTTCTATCGTTTGCGCTGAAACCAGCTCATTGCTTTGTTTGTCAATTAAATCAAATGTTAAGCGATAGATAAGCTCATACTCATTTGAATAGCCTGAGGAGCTGATAGAGATCGTTTTACGCCGGTAGTCTTCATCTATGACATTTAAAATCATACCGGCATCAGCGGCCTTGTTTACCAAGCCGCCAGATGTCGATCTAAAGACCTGTTCAATGGCTGTTGTTAGCTCTCTCGAAGCACCGCGCACATACATTTTCTGTAGCTCTTCCGGTAGATCAATTGCGCCACGCAAATGATAGCCACATGCACTTAACAAAAAAAATACAGACAGCAGGATGCTAAATTTATTGGTGATAGGTCCTATGCGACATAAATTAAACAACGATACTTACCAGTTTTTTAGGCACAACAATCACTTTTTTCACTGGTTTGCCTTCCAGAAAACGCATGACATTCTCCTCAGCCAAGGCAAGTGCTTCTATAGACTCTTTACTTGCACTGGAAGCAACCATGATTTTACCGCGTAATTTACCATTCACCTGAACGATCATCTGTAGTTCATCTTGTACGAGTGCAGATTTATCGAGCGTAGGCCAAAGAAAATTAATATCCTCAGTTTTTCCGAGACCCTGCCATAATTTCTGACAGATATGCGGAGCGATGGGGAACAGCATTAATGCAATGGATTCTAAAACCTCCTGACGTATTGCGTCGCTATTGACTCCTTCTCCCTTAAATTTAGAAAGGGTATTTAATAGCTCCATATTGGTTGCAATGGCAGTATTAAAATGGTGTCTACGACCAATATCATCGGTGACTTTTTCAATGGCGTGATGTAACTGCCTGCGCAGTTCTTTTTCCTCGCTGGTCAGGCTTTGTTTATCCAAAACTGACGTTGTCGTGCCTGCGTCTACATGTAAATGAACCTGCCGCCATAAACGTTTTAAAAACCTGAAGCTCCCTTCAACACCACTGTCCGACCATTCTAAGGATTGCTCAGGCGGTGCTGCAAACATAATAAACAAGCGTACTGTATCAGCGCCATATTCGGCGATCAAACCTTGAGGGTCAACGGTGTTGCCCTTGGATTTTGACATTTTCGTGCCACCTAATAACACCATGCCCTGGGTTAATAGATTTTTAAACGGCTCATCACAGACCAGCAGGCCTTCATCCCGCATTAATTTAGTAAAAAAACGTGCGTAGAGTAAATGCAGAATCGCATGTTCAATACCGCCGATATATTGATCGACTGGTAACCAGTATTTTGCACTTTCATCCAGCATGGAGTCGGCCTTGCTACTGGCAAAGCGGGCAAAATACCAGGATGACTCCATAAACGTATCAAAGGTATCCGTTTCACGTTTAGCGCCTTTGCCACACTGAGGGCAAGCGGCATGCAAAAAGGCTTGATGTGTCACTAATGGTGAGTTTGAACCATCCAGTACCACATCTTTGGGCAATTCAACAGGCAGGTCCGATTCCGGCACTGGGACTGTCCCGCAATCATCACAGTAGATAATTGGGATTGGTGCGCCCCAGTATCGCTGTCTGGAGACCCCCCAGTCATGTAAGCGGAAATTGGTTTTACGTTGTCCTTTGTTCTGCTTTTCTAAATGCTCGGCAATGGCACTGATTGCTTCAAGCGAGTCAAGGCCGTCAAACTCCCCCGAGTTTTGTAATACACCTTTTTCGGTAAAGGCCTGTTCATCAATACTGTCATCACTGTTACTGGCTGAAAAAATAACCTGCTTTATCGCAATGCCATATTTTTTTGCAAATTCATAATCACGTTGATCATGCGCAGGCACCGACATCACCGCGCCAGTACCATAGCCCATCAATACAAAGTTAGCAATCCACACGGGAACCAGTTCACCGCTAACAGGATGTTTTGCTTTATAGCCTGAATCCACGCCTTTCTTTTCCATGGTTTCCATGGCAGCTTCTGAGGTTTCTGTATGCCTACAGTCTTCCAGAAAAGCGCTAATCTCTGCGTTATCTTCAGCGGCTTGTAGCGCCAAAGGGTGCTCTGCTGCCACTGCTAAATAGGTCACTCCCATTAAGGTGTCAGGACGGGTGGTATAAATCTCGACTGCGTCCATTCCTGCTACTGTAAAGCTCATTTCCAGACCTTCGGAACGCCCTATCCAGTTTGCCTGCATGGTTTTGACCTGTTCAGGCCAGCCCGGCATTTTATCTAATGAAGTGAGTAATTCATCGGCGTAAGCAGTAATTCTTAAAAACCATTGTGAAATATCTTTTTTCTCAACCGTCGTATCGCAACGCCAGCAACAGCCATCAATAACCTGTTCATTTGCCAGGACGGTCTGATCATGAGGGCACCAGTTAACGGCCGAGGTTTTTTTATAAACCAGGTCTTTTTCCAGTAATTGCAGAAAAAACCATTGCTCCCAGCGATAATAATCTGGATCACAGGTTGCCAATTCGCGGCTCCAGTCATAGCCAAAGCCCAATTGCTTTAACTGCTCGCGCATATAGTCTATATTTTCATAAGTCCATTCAGCAGGGTGGACGTTATGCTTCATCGCCGCATTTTCTGCGGGCAGGCCAAAGGCATCCCAACCCATAGGCTGCAGCACATTTTTACCCTGCATACGCTGGTAACGGCTGATGACATCACCAATAGTATAGTTGCGTACATGCCCCATATGCAGCCGACCACTAGGATAAGGGAACATTGATAAGCAATAATACTTCTCTTTAGTCTCGTCATCAGCAGCCTGAAATACGCCTGATTGCTCCCATTGCGCCTGTATTTCCGACTCAATTTCCAGTGGTTTGTAATTTTCTTGCATTGTTACTCGTCTTTTTGCATTCAAAAGCGTTAGAATACCTTACAGTGACGTAAATCTAAAGCCTTTTTCGGGAGCAATGAGAATGAGTGAGAATAAACTGACCAAAGCCTATAATGACTTCATGGAATACATGTATGAAGCGACAGATGATACGATTCATTCTATTGCTGATAACCTGGATTCTGCCAAAGAAAAAATCAGTGAACTGGGCGGCCTGTCTCAGGAGGAAGTCAGCCATGTGGCCGATGCGGTTTCTAGAGATGTACACCATGCAGCGCACTCTTTACCGGATAATAGCAATGACTCGCTGAGCGAGTGGCTTAAATTTGATATTGAGTTACTGGAAAATTTTGCGTTGGATTCTTTTCTGGATATTGCCGACAAGACGCGTATAGAGCTCGCAAAGCTATCTCAGACTGCCGAGCAATATAGCCATCCTTATAAGACGGGCGACTTGACTGCACCGGGCACTTTAAGCTGTAAGAAATGTGGTAAAGTCATCGCTTTTAAAAGTGCTGGGCTTATTCCTGAATGCCCTGATTGTGGGGCAAATACGTTTATACGGTCATAATTTTGCATATAACATATAATAATACTTTAATTATTGGGGAACAAGAATGCGTAGGGTAATCTTTAATCAAAAAGGTGGTGTGGGAAAGTCTACCATTACCTGTAATTTAGCCGCCATCAGTGCTATGGAAGGTAAGCGTACTTTGGTCATTGATCTGGATATACAGGGCAATGCAACACATTATTTATTAGGTCAGAAAGAAGCTGATGCTGATAAGACCATTGCTAATTTCTTTAAAGGCTGTTTAAGCCTCGGACTTTTTGGTGGTAAGGGAGCCAATTTAGAAGATGTTATTCACGAGACCCCTTTTCCTAATTTATTTGTACTACCTTCACACCCTGAGCAAGAGGCACTGCAAAGCCGCCTGGAGTCACGTTACAAAATATTTAAACTCAAGGAAGAGCTGGATAAATTAGAAGATTTTGATGAAATCTATATTGATACCCCGCCCGTGCTTAATTTTTATAGCCAATCTGCACTGATTGCCGCTGATAAATGTTTAATCCCTTTCGACTGTGATACCTTTGCCCGTGAAGCATTGTATACTCTGATGCAAACCTTAACTGAAGTCAAATCGGACCATAATGCCAACCTGGAAATTGAAGGCATTATTGTTAACCAATTCCAGGCACAGGCAAATCTACCTAGACAGCTAGTCGAAGAGCTTATTGCTGAAGGTCTGCCCGTCTTGAACAGTAAATTATCTCCTTCTGTAAAAGTGCGTGAATCACATACCGTATCACAGCCATTAGTGCATTATTTACCCAATCATAAAGTAACCAATGAATTTCGTGAACTGCATATAGAGATTCATGAATAAAGACAGCTGTAACATTTTAACGACACTTGTATAACGGATAACATCCCTTTGAGGGAGGGTATCCGTGAAATCCTTATTCTGAAAGCCTATAAGCTAAAGCTATTGCACTCCATTTTGATTATGTAAAAAAGTTATTTTATGCTCGTTCCTAATAGGAATAGATGAGGCTTATCCCTCAGAAAAGAATTGAACACATGGATGTATTAACAATTAACGATGCCTAAAAAAGCTTTACTCCTATATTGTCTCCTACCCTACCTAATACTGTTAACGACAGATATTAAAGCTGAGGGAACAGCACCGCAATGGTCTATCTCAGGCTTTGGCTCTTTGGGAGGGGTAGGCACAGACACTGATGCACTTGGTTTTATAGAGATACAGCACAAACAAAATATGTAACAAATTCCTGGGGAGTCACCACTGACTCTCGCCTTGGTGTGCAGTTAGATATTGCTTTCAATGAGCAGTTTCATATCACCACGCAATGGATTGCCCGCGACCATGCCGGGGATTTTTTTGAACAAAATCTGGAATGGGCCTTTTTACGCTGGAGTCCACGCAGTGATGTGGATATTCGTGTCGGTCGTCTAGGGCTTGATAGCTATCTATTATCTGATTACCGTGATGTAGGCTATGCCTACCCCTGGATGCGTCCACCGCATGAATTTTATGCCTATTTTCCCGGTAGTCATTTCGATGGTATTGATATTAGTCAGCGCTATAATTTGAGCGGGAGCTATTTAACGCTTAAATTTTTTGGCGGTTACGTGCAAAGCTCCACTCCTGTCAATGATCCTCTGTTAAACCGTATTTTTCCTGATATTAATGCGCTTGCATCGCAATTAACAACCGTCAATAACTACGGGCACTATAGCACTATTGGCGGGGTGTACGATGATGGCCAGTGGCTGCTTCAGGCCGAAGCGGCCTATGCAGCAACTAATTCGCTGTTTATTACCTCTCAAGCCAGTACTTACCTCAGTAGACTTATTGCCAAATAAAAACTACAAAGCATAGTTTATGTTTATAAATCAATGGATTGATTATTTTTCGGCAAGTCTGCTATTGCAAAAAAGATGATT
>DAOVWV010000381.1 GCA_030636485.1 Methyloprofundus sp. | reverse complement strand
TTTCTACAACACAGTGCTATTATTCTGTATTTTTACCACCCCCAAATCCTCCAGAACAGTATATAAACACGGCACAACAAACAATACCAATAAAGTAGAACTGAGTATGCCAAATACGATGCTGGTGGCCAGTGGAATTAAAATCTGTGCCTGTGGGCTTTGCTCAAATAATAACGGTGTTAACCCCACGATAGTGGTTAATGAGGTTAATACCACCGCCCTAAATCGCTCACTGCTGGCTTTTGCTGCGGCTTGGTGAGGTGTCATGCCCTCATTGATATGTTTTTTGACAAATTCGACCAATAGAATGGAATCATTCACCACGATACCGGCCAAAGAAACAAAGCCCAGTAAAGAGGGCATGGTAATATCCAGCCCCATGACTAAGTGACCAAAGATAACACCGATAAAGGCCAGGGGGATATTGGCCATCACTAAAATCGGTTCGGAATACGAACGAAATTGCAGACTTAATAATACAAACACACCGATTAGCCCCATCAACATGCTTTTGCGCATGGAACTACGGGTGAGTGGACCTTCTTTCACTTCGCCTTCAAAATGAAGGCTGATAGCGGGGTATTGCTGTTTAAATTCAGGCAGGAAGCTGTTTTCAAAATCCTTGAATATAGCCTGGGTGTTATTGACATGCGCATCAATATCGCCGTAAATCGTTACCGCACGCTGCGCATTAATCCGCTGGATACGCGAAAAATCTCGTATCGCTCTTATTTCAGCGACATTAACCAGTGGAATCATGTTTCCCGAAACGGGGTGAATAATAGGGAAGTAATCAAAGTCAGCCAATTCATCTTTAGAGGCATCATCCAGAATAACAATCACTTCATAGGTTTCCAGGTCGATAGCCGTTTCCAGTACTTCAATCCCTTGATAGGCCGCGCGTAATTGTGCTGCAATTTCCTGAGCAGTCAAACCCAGTGCAAAAGCGCCGGGTTTTAGGTTCAAGGTGAACTCAGGTTTTCCGGGGCGTAAATCATCCATTAAATTACTCACGCCAGGATACCCTGCGAGCCAATTTTGCATTTGGTGTGATGCCTGCGATAACTGAGTCAGATCATCGCCCTGCAAACGGATATAAATAGCGCGCCCAGCTGGGCTAATAATAGGCTCTTTAATGGCAATATTTAAAGCTTCAGGGACAACGCCGAGATGCTTGCGCCACAGCTCGGCAACCTGGTTAATGGATTGTTCGCGCTGTTCGGCGGTGAGTAAATCGACACTGACCGTGGCTAAGTGCGCGCCACCTTCGAAAGCATCGGCATTCATGCCATAATGCACCGTCATTCCCTGTATTAATGGTGTTTGGTGTTGTTCTTGATAAGCCTTATCAACCGTCTGAATACTCTGGGTGATTTTATTGATGGTTTGCTGGGTCTGTGCCAGTGAGCTACCGACAGGCATTAATACCCGTGCCTGTAATAGATCGCCTTCGACATTGGGGAAGGCAGAAAACTTAACGATACCCGAAGCCAATAAACTGACCGATAGGATAAAGATGCCCACCACCGAACCCAGAAATAAATAGCGGTAGATAATCAGTGTTTTTACCCAGCCATTCACTTTAAGATGCAGCTTCTCAAACCACAGTGTAAATTGCTCGCGGACTTTCGAGATAGGTTTGTCTGAAGCGTGTTGTAACGAGTGCTGTAAGTGGTGCGGTAAAATCCAGAACGCTTCCAGCAAAGAAACACTAATCACTGAAATGAGCACGGCCGGAATGGTATACAGTAATTGCCCTATATCACCACTCAAAAACAATAATCCGGTAAAGATACACAAGGTCGTGACATAAGATGACAGTACCCCGTTTTTGACTTCCATCGTGCCGTCTATTGCGGCCTGGACTGGTGTTTTGCCCAATGAAATATGCTTGCCGATACTTTCACTGATTACGATGGCATCATCCATCAGAATACCCAGTGCCAGTAATAATGCCACCATGGAGAGCATATTAATACTGATGCCCCACTGGGCTAATAAAAATGCACTGGCTAGAAAAGACACCGGCAAGCCCATCACCACCCAGAAAGCATAGCGGGTACCAAAAAACAGCCACATAACGGCGAATACCATCAACAAGCCCTGCCAGGCATTGCTGATCAGTAAGGCAATACGGTCTTCAACAATACTGGTAAAGTCCTGGGTTAAGTTGAAAAAAACCTGTTCGGGGAGGCCTTGCTGCTCTTTTTTAATAAAGCTTTTTACCTGCTCTAAAATGCGCAAACTATCATCCTGTGAATTTTTACGTATTTTTAGAAAAGCGGTTGGCATATTATTATAAGTCGCCTTTTCTTCGGTTTTTTCAAAGCTGTCAATAATCGTGGCAATATCGCCCAGACGGACTTCATTTCCATGCTCGCCTTTGATGATTACCAGATTTTTCAACTCGTCAGGTGAGCGGCGTTCATCGTTGAAACGAATTTGATAATCACGCTTGGCGGTTTGAATTTCACCAGTAGGTAAATCCAGATTTTGTTGCGTGATGATAGCGGCAACCGATTGCAGGCTGATGCCATAAAGACGTAACTTATCCTGTGCCAGCTGGATCTGAAACTGACGTTTAGAGAAACCTTCAATACTGACCAGTGGAATACTGGGAACGCGTAACATGCGCTCTTTGATGCTCTCAGCCAGGTCTTTTAATTCGGGCTTGGGAATATGGGCACTCAGTGCAACAGTCACGACATCCTGAGTAC
>DAOVWV010000260.1 GCA_030636485.1 Methyloprofundus sp. | reverse complement strand
CCCCTCCTTCTCCTTTAAGCAATCGGATTGAAATTGGGTAGCTTGTTTCTATCGCCCACGTTTGTAACTTGTCTAACTCAGGCTTACGGTAACTATCAAATGGAACCAGAGCTTCACTCGCACGAAGAAGCACGGATACAGCCATACCTTGATTGAGATTCCAGCTTGGTTTGGGCATAAACAAACCACACTGTTCAACATAAGGGGCATTATTAGAAGCAGGTAATTTTGAATCATCAGCTGAACTGCCGATATTCTCAATCTGAGAATCGTTAATCACGCCTTTTTGTATGTCCCACTCAAAAAAACTAGCTACTTGTTCAGCACAAGCAGCCCAGGTATAAACCGCCAGTTCCTCCCTTAATCTGATCGCTTTTTCACGTGATATCTTTGGATCTATTGCTATTTTCCTGATAGCTGAACTCACGGTGTCTAAATCGGTAGTAGAAAAATAAGGTGCTCCAACCTGTCCATTAATATCTACAGTCCAGACATGTCCGTCTTCAAAGCCTGGGTGTTTTTCTTTAATCAATTCATAAACACCACTGTCTTTGCTTAATATAAGAGGAACACCTGCCGCAATGGCTTCCCATGCCACCAAACCAAAGCCCTCGTGCCAAGATGGCATCGCAGCAACACTGGCTATTTTTAAATCATTGAATAGTTGCGTTCTATCTGTAATGTAAGGTAAAGCCTGTAGGTTAATAACGGCTCCCTCTGCGTATTCCGCAGCAAATATTTTTAGGTTTTCTTCTGAGGATGTGAAGTGCAAGTTTTGTGCTTCTTCTGATTCAAAATCAACACCTCTTAAAAGTAATTTAGGGCGTTTCAATAACGATTCAGGTTGCTCATCCTGCTTTGCCTGGTTGTAACTTTTAGCAAAAGCGGCAATGGCTAACTGACCTTGTTTGACTTTTAATGCATCGTCACTTAATCGTCCACTGACAAACATAGAGAAAGTATTAGGTATTTTTTGTCTTGGTTCAATATCAGCTAATCCTGGGATGATCATATTAATATTCACATCTTGGTCGACCATATCTTCCAGAGCATCTCGTAATAAAGGGCCGACTGCCATTAGAATATCGGCTTTATCAAAAAGTGATTTTTGCTGTGACCTTTTTTTGTTAGCTGATTGAGCATTTTCTGCAAATGCTTCGTAGTGATCATAACTCATATGATGAATTAGTGCCGAACGTCCTCCTGCTTCCTTTCTAGCCTCAACAGCTGCTTCGCCACTGATGCGGTCATGCCCTAGCCATATCGTTTTATCTGGCTCAAACGAGATCTTTTTTTTAGCAATTTCTTCAATTGCAGATACTGCGTGTTTCCGACCTAAATGTGGCTCTGATGGCTTGTAAGGCAGTGGAATTAAAGTTACGTTCTTTTGTCGAGCATCTTCAATATCATCTGACTCAGCTTCAAGCACAATACAGATAACATCAACTTTTCTCTCATATGCTGCCCCAAAAGCTTCTAAAAAATCAGCATTAAAGGCATTTATGCCACCAAATTTACTTCCCCAATAGCTGGTGAATGCGATTAACGTGTAGCGGTTAGACATTATTTAAATCCCTTATAATATTTTGATGACAGAGGAGAAGATTAGCTCTTCCTCCGTAACATGATATGCCACAATGGAAAAAATTAAAACTACCTTATTCATCGTGATATATTTCTTAAAATAAATATACCCCTCTAGAATTTTCCGTGGAATGAGTAGTTTTCCTGAGTCTTAGGCACTTCTAAATATCATTTAAAAAACAAGAGAAGTAAAGGAGTAGAGTAATTGATTTGTTACTTAAGGGTAAACATCTAGCAATATGGCGCGCCCGAGACGATTCGAACGTCCGACCCCTGCCTTCGGAGGGCAGTACTCTATCCAGCTGAGCTACGGGCGCATATTTGAGCTGCCTATTCTAACCCATCCTTAGCAATTACGATAGCATGGATTTTAAATGTGCCAGATTCGCCTTGCCACGCTGTTTCTGCTCCACTTCATCTACGGGCTTTTTACTCGCCCATTCCAGGTCTTCTTCGGGCAATTCCGCTAAAAAACGGCTCGGTTCACTTTCTGAAATATCGCCAAAGCGTTTGCGGTGAGTGCAATAACTAAAGGTGCAGGTATGCTGGGCGCGGGTGATGCCTACATAGGCAAGCCGACGTTCTTCTTCTATATTGTCGGTTTCGATACTGTTTTGATGTGGCAGGATATTTTCCTCGATGCCGATTAAAAAGACATGTGGGAATTCCAGGCCTTTTGCAGCATGCAGTGTCATTAAGCTGACTTGATCATCAGCCTGTTCATCCTGATTACGATCCAGAATATCCATAAGCTGAATTTTAGAGACAATTTCATCTAGCGTCTTTTCTTGTTCGCTTTCATCATCGCTTTTGGCAATACGCTGTAGCCATTCGAGTAAATCATTTACATTCTTGATTTTGCGTTCGGCGGCCTGCTGGTTATTACTGTTTTCCTGTAGCCATTGATGATAGTTGATTTGCTGAATAAAGCTCTCCATTTCAGCAAAGGTATCCCCTGTTTGCAGGGCATTGGCGGTTTTATGCGTCCATTCACAGAATTTTTGCAGCCGCGCCAATGCCCCCCCCGAGAGCTTTTCCCTTAAGCCCATTTCAGAACAGGCACTAAACAGGCTGATATGTCGCTGATTGGCATAGGCTCCCAGCTTTTCCAATGTGTTCGGACCAATTTCACGGCGTGGTGTGTTGACGATACGTAAAAAAGCGGCATCGTCATCGGGGTTTACAAATAATTTAAGATAACTGAGTATATCCTTGATTTCTGCATAGGCAAAAAATGAGGTGCTACCGGTAATAAAATACGGCACATCATTCTCGCGTAGACTGTGCTCAAATAAACGGGATTGATGATTGCCACGATAAAGGATTGCGTAGTCACCATAATCGGCACCGGTTTTAAATTTATGGTGGACAATTTCCGAGACGATTTGCTTGGCTTCGGCGGCATCATTTTTATGCGTTAAGACACGCAAGGGTTCGCCATAGCCCATTGCACTCCAGAGCTTCTTTTCAAAGGCGTGGGGATTATTGGCAATCAACTGATTGGCCACCTTTAAGATACGCCCATAAGAGCGGTAGTTTTGCTCTAGCTTGACCACGGTCAAACGCGGGTAGTCTGTTTGTAATTGTGCCAGGTTTTCCGGTTGCGCACCGCGCCAGGCATAGATGGACTGATCATCATCCCCCACCACGGTAAATTTACCCAGTTTCCCCACCAATAATTTAACCAGTTGGTATTGGGTGATATTGGTATCCTGATATTCATCCACCAATAAGTAACGGATTTTGTTTTGCCACTTTTCCAGTACTTCGGGAAACCGCTGAAAAAGTAACACAGGAAGCAGAATCAGATCATCAAAATCCACCGCATTATAGGCTTTTAAACTGCGTGTATAGTCGGTGTATAATTGCGCGGCTTCACTATCGTCTATCTCCGCCTGGCTTTTGGCTTGCTCGGGGGTCACAAAAGCATTTTTCCATTGGCCAATTTTTCTTGAATACTCATCAACGATGTCGATATCATAATTTGCTTCGCTATGGGTGATCAGATTTTTGAGCAGGGTAATTTTGTCCTGTTCATCAAACAGGGAAATGCCTGCTTTGTATTGCAGGGTTTTATGTTCTTTGCGTAATATATCCAGACCTAATGAATGAAAAGTCGAGACCCGCAGACCACGTAATTGCTTATCATCCAGCAATTTACCGACCCGTTCTTTCATTTCCCGGGCGGCCTTATTGGTAAACGTAAGTGCGGCAATATTGCGCGCAGCCAGGCCTTGCTTAACAAGATAGGCAATTTTTTCGGTAATGACACGGGTTTT
>DAOVWV010000182.1 GCA_030636485.1 Methyloprofundus sp. | reverse complement strand
TTTTCCAGTCCGCTGATAAAAAGGGTACTTAATAATATAATTAATGAGGGCATTAACGGTACTTACATAGACTACGCAAGTGCCGAACAAAGCTTAATGGCGATTGACACTTTAGCCACGACCTTGGCAAATGCAGGTGTCATAAATTTTTCACCAACCAGTCCTTTAAGCAATAGCATCAATAAACTTTATATACTTTTAGAAAAAGATGACCGCTTTTCGCCGAGTCTTTTTGCCAACGAGTTAAGAAACGTACAATCTAATATTTCAAAATAAAGACAATATTGGGCTATTACGGCATCAAAAAAACAGCCGAGAGTTATGGATAACCAGATAGCGTTTTTAATTTTCCTGGGGACAAATCATGTCAGATTCAAAACATTATGATATTGTTATTATTGGCTCAGGCCCAGGTGGGATGAGTGCCGCTGGGCGTGCTGAAGAGTCAGGTTTAAACTATGTTCTACTTGAAGCAACCCCCCACCTCTCCTATACCATTTATCTTTATCAGAAAGGTAAACATGTCATGGATGAGCCCGCCATATTGCCATTACGCAGTACCTTTGAATTTACCGCAGAGTCCAGAGAGGAAATTCTTGAAAAGTGGGCGAGCAAGCTCAGCTCTCTCAAGGTTAATATTCAGTACAATTCATATGTTGAAAAGATTTCTGGTGAGTCTGGTGACTTTACCATTCAGATTAAAGAAGGAGGCATTATAAAGGCCAATAAAGTCGTATTAGGAATAGGCCTACAAGGCAATATACGTAAAATGGGCGTAACAGGAGAAGACCTTCCTTTCGTGCAATACCAACTGGATGACCCTGAAGAATATGAAGATGAAACAATCGTCGTCATTGGGGCGGGTGATGCGGCCATTGAAAATGCGCTTGCTTTGGCTAAGCAGAATAACGTTATCATCATCAATAGAAAAAATGAATTTGCCCGGGCAAAAAAAGGCAACCTGAATGACATCACCAAAGCAATAGAAACGGGAGCCATTGAGTGCTATTACAACTCAACCAGCCGCCATGTAGAATCCTATGATAAACCGGCAGAAAATGGTGAACTGGGTGTACTATCACTCAATACCGATGAGGGAACAACGGATATCCCCATCCATCGCATTATTGCTCGCCTTGGAGCCATTCCACCCAGGCGCTTTGTTGAATCCTGTGGCATTGTATTCCCTAGCGATGACCCTGCTGCGGTTCCTGCGATCAGCGAAACGTATGAATCAAATGTCCCCGGCCTACATATTGTTGGTGCTTTAGGTGGCAATCCACTGATTAAAGCGGCCATGAATCAGGGCTATGAAGTGATTGAACATATTCAAGGCAACCCTATCGAACCCGCTGATGAGCCACTGTTAAAAGAAAAATTTGCGCATCTGGATGCCAGTTTGTCGGTCTCAGAATTACTGTCACAGCTCTATAAAGCACTGCCCTTTCTCAAATCACTCACCACATTACAATTCAGGGAATTCATTTTAGATAGCGAAATCAGATTACCCCAGCCAGGCGAAACCCTTTATGAAATAAATGATTTCAGTAATTCCTTTTATTCTATTGTCACCGGTCAGGTCGACTTAATCTCTATAGCTGAAGAACGCAATCAAAAAGCCACTCTGCAAAATGGGGAATTTTTTGGCGAGTGGAGCCTTATTTCTGGGCGACGACGCTCTGACACCGCCATTGCCGGAAAAAATTGCGTATTAATAGAAAGCGGCCGGCGCATGATGAGAAAACAAATAAGCTCAGATGTGGCCATTGCCGATGCCATTAATAAGGTATTTGTTATGCGCGCCGTACAAATCCACCTTGCCCCTGGAGTTCCTCAGGCATTACTTGAAAAATATCTGGATCGTGCTGATATAAGCTATTTTAAAGCGGGTGAATTTTTACATAAAGAAGGGGATCACTGTCATGCCTTTCACCTTATCCGTTCTGGCTCAGTCACCATTTCTCGAAAAATATCAGGCAAAGATGTGTTGATTTCCTATATGCCTGCCGGACAGTTTCTGGGAGAAATGGCGATACTGGGTAACACCCCTTGTATGACGACTGCAACGGCGACTGTTACAACGGAAACCATTAGCTTTGACGCGAGTATATTTACCGCCATGATGAATGATATACCTCAGGTATCACGACTCATTGAAAGCACCCTGCAAAGCCGGTTAAAGAAATATGTACAATTACAAAACCACCCGGAACAAGGCGAAGCAATCTCTTTTATGATGCAACAGGGGCTGGGTGAAGCCACCGATGTTTTGGTGATTGATGAAACGCTCTGCGTACACTGTGATAACTGTGAAAAAGCCTGTGCCGAAACACATAATGGCACCTCGCGCTTAGACCGAGAAGCCGGCCCCACTTATGCATCAATACACATACCAACATCCTGCCGGCATTGTGAGCAACCCCATTGCATGAAAGACTGCCCGCCTGATGCCATCCATCGCGCAAATAATGGTGAGGTTTTTATTGATGAAAGTTGTATAGGCTGTGGTAATTGTCAGCAAAACTGCCCTTATGGTGTGATTCAAATGGCTAAAGTTGGCACCAAGACCACGCATATTTTTCAATGGCTCGCCTTAGGCAAAGGCTCAGCCCCAGGTGAAAAGGCTGATTTCATAGCAGCCGATGTACAGAAAAAAGCCGTAAAATGCGATATGTGCAAAGACTTACCCGGCGGTCAGGCATGTGTACGTGCATGTCCAACCGGTGCAGCCATACGCATCAACCCTGAGCAGTTGGTTGAATTGACTCGATAACAACTTACAGTGGGAAGTACTAATATGCAAGAATCATTTCTGAATTATGCACATTTCCGTTACCTGAAGCTCGCGCTCGCGCTCTCAGTGCTTTCCCTTACCCTTTATATTTTTCATGATCCCGGCGTTGCTCCGCCTAATGGCGGAACATGGTTAGGTTATCTATTAGGTAGCATTTCAGCAGGCATTATTTGCCTATTGCTTTGGTTTGGCATCCGCAAGCGCAGTTACTCATCCACTGCCGGCACTGTTAAAGGCTGGCTATCTGCGCATATATACCTAGGTATCGCATTAATTTTTGTGGGCACACTACATACTGGCTTTCAATTTGGATGGAATGTCCACACTCTAGCCTATACATTAATGATTCTGGTCATTTTAAGTGGGTTTTATGGTTTATATGTCTATATTCGCTACCCGACTTTACTGAATACCCATAGAAATGGTGTCAACCGACTGGAAATGTTAAAAGAGATCAATGAACTTGATGAACTGGCCTTATCCATATCCAATGAAGAATTAAATCCTAACATACATGAAATCATTCTGCGTTCGATTGAAAAAACACGCATCGGCACCTCGGTATGGCAGCAATTAACAGCCATGAAATATGGCAAAGATCCATTTGAAGGGATTGAACAATGGGTGACTGACAACCAGCAAGAAGTTGAGGATAAAACACTGATGCTGGACAGCAACCCACCATCAGCCAATGCGTCTAACGCAGAGGCAACCATGATCTATATCAGTCATGCCCTGAATGTCATTGACTCCGGTCAGCTTGAATCAGTCCGTCGATTAATGGATGCCGTTGGCAGAAAAAAGCTGTTAATTAAACAAGTCAGGCGTGATATTCAATTAAAAGCACAATTGCAATTCTGGCTTTACATCCATATTCCATTTTCAATTGCACTCTTTGCTGCATTAATCATACATATCTTTAGCGTTTTCTTTTATTGGTAAGCTGTTATGAAATGTCTAGTAAATTTTATTACCCGCCGCAACAACGGTAACATCAGTAGAAAGCCAAAAGAAATTGATGCAGACAGCATTAGAATTGGCCGCGCGACTGATCAGGAAATTTTCTTAAACGATCTGCGTATCGCCTACCAGCATGCTGAAATTATTCTTCTTGATGACGCTTACTTCATTAAATCACATGCTGTATCAGGCATTAAAGTCGCTAATGCCATAACATCCTCTGTCTTGCTATTACCGGGAGTTGTTGTCCAGATAGGTAACCACGAACTTAAGGTTATTGAACACCCAGATTATGACTTGGCAGTAGACATTGAACAAGTCTCGACCAGCGACACACAAAACGAAACATTAAAACTAGAATCAAAACTGGATTTAAACCACACAAAATTAAATAAACGCCAGCTATCCTGGATAGGGTTTGCGATAATTTTTATCCTTTTCTTTGTTTTTCCTTTAGCTTCCTCATTATTTCAACCCGTCAAAGACATTGCCAAGGCCGTTGCCATCATACCTAGTGATGCTGCCTGGAAATCAGGCAGCATCGCATCCGTACACCATTTTTTTAAAAATGACTGTCGTACCTGCCACACAGATGCATTTCGCCAGGTTAAAGATTCAGCCTGTAGCAGTTGCCATAAAGACACGCAGCAACACGCAGCCGATGAATTAATGGTCGATAAGAACGTCAATAATATTGCCTGTCAAGGCTGCCATAAAGAACATAATGGGGCTGATGGAATGCTTATGGACTCATCCAATCATTTCTGCCGCGACTGCCATAGCCATTTGCAGGCATCATTAGGCACTAAGACTGACTTATTGGATGTCAGTGATTTTGGCTCTGATCATCCTGAATTCCGTCCATCAATTCTGTCTAGCAAATCAGGTAAGGAGATTATTTCC
>DAOVWV010000351.1 GCA_030636485.1 Methyloprofundus sp. | reverse complement strand
TTCTATTGGTCGAATTTGTCAAAAAACATATCAATGAGGGCATGACACCTCACCAAGCCGCAGCAAAAGCCAGCAGTGAACGATTTAGGGCGGTCGTATTAACCTCATTAACCACTATTGTGGTTTTAACACCGTTATTATTTGAGCAAAGCCCACAGGCACAGATTTTAATTCCACTGGCAACCAGCATTGTGTTTGGCATACTCAGTTCTACTTTATTGGTATTGTTTGTTGTGCCTTGTTTATATACCATTCTGGAGGATTTGGGGGTGGTAAAAATCCAGAATAATAGCACTGTGCTGTAAAACTTCGGCTCTTCGGGGAGGAGCCGTGCACTGCTGAACTTTTGATCAAAAATAACCTTTTTAAACGAACGGCATTTCCAGCGCTCGGCTGGATACCCTCGGTACGATCCCTCACCGTTATACGCATCTCTGCTTGAATCCTGCCACTTCTGTTATAAGTGCCATACATCTCTCTGCGCTACGCTAGATAAGCTCATCCAACCTATAACATAACTCATTGTTTATTTTATGTTTAACTCTTAACTTAATGGCAGTGACGCAGAGCGCGGGAACGAGACAAAGCGGACTGTCAGGTTTCTTTACAGCATAAAAGTTAAAAATCTTTTAGAGAACCCCCCATACTCACTGTGAGCGTCTCCAATCGACACTAAAGCAGTCTATTATATGTCAGGTCTTTTTACACATGTAGATACATTAACTCTATCGTTTGGTTAAATTACTTAATATTACAGTGTGTTATAAAGTTGGCATTGATTTTGCTAAGTATTTATATACTCCGTCCCTATTGAAATACGTGCTTTTTCATTCTCATATTTTGGTTGCCTGAACTAAGCCTAAAATTCTTAAAAATAGAGCTATTAAGGTCAAAGTTTAGGTTCAAAATGAGTCAGAAAATAAAATCCCATTAACTACGCCTTTCAAAGTAGACGGGGTATATATTAATTATTTACTTTATAAAGAAGCGTGCTTACCCCGCCCTAAAAGGGTGGCAATCAACATTTGTCTTACAAAGAGGAATTACCCCATGAAAAAAATAAATATAATATTTTTGGGAATCGTACTTGGTTTTACTTTAAACATAAGCCCTACTTTCGCGGGATATATTCGTGCGAACGGTTTTACTTTACTTCCTACAGCCTGGGATCCAGGTCTGGACACAGCCAGAGTTGCAGCAGGTAACCCAGCACCTGGCGGAGCCTCCTGGAGTCTTATGGCTGCAGGTATTCTAGCAGATGCCGTTGACCCTCATTTAGACAATTCCACCACGGATTTTTTGGCTCTTTTAGGACAAACCTCTACTCAAGCAAGTGCTTTCATTAATAGTATTCTGGACATCTGGGATGATGATTCAGCCTTTACCAACCTTGGTGAGGTGGATGATGGCGGCTCATCATTCGGTGCCAGCAACGGGGCGGGTGGGCATCTAGGTGATATACGGATTGGTGCCATTTTTATAGATGGAAACGTTGGGTCTAATGTACTAGCGCATGCTTATCAGCCATGTACTAACGCACTTTGTGTTCCCGGTGGTTCAATTGGTGGTGATATGCATATTGATAATGCTAATACCTGGGGTGACGGTACTGGTGGAACCCTTGATTTATTTACCGTCATGCTCCACGAATTTGGTCATTCTCTGGGCTTAGATCATAGCGACGTTCTGGGTTCAGTCATGGAGCCTATATATGCCGGTGCCCGACGCAGCCTTCACAGCGATGATATAAATGGTATACAAGCGATTTATGGTGCATCAACATCCACTGTGCCAGAACCTAGCGCTCTCATTTTACTACTTTCAGGACTATCGGCGATTGGATTTTTTGGCCGCAGAAGAAAGAGCATTACTTAAACGAGACGGAATATATTCAGCCACTTTTTGATGCCTGAAGCCGTGTAGGCTGGATTAGCTTATTGAGCATAGCAAAATAAGCTAACCCAGCATTGACTCAATTACTGTAGACGCTGTTCAATCTCAACCACCACCTGACGCATCTTAAGCACCGAATCCGGATTTAGCGAAATGGAATCTATCCCGTTTTCCACCAGAAACTGGGTAATTTCAGGATAATCAGAAGGTGCCTGCCCACAGATACCGATATATTTCCCCTCTTTTTTACACGCATCAATCGCCATTTTAAGCATACGTTTCACGGCTTCATTACGCTCATCAAAGATATGCGCCACCAAGGTACTGTCCCGATCCACGCCCAGCGTAAGCTGAGTTAGATCATTGGACCCGATACTATAACCATCAAATACCTTTAAAAATTCATCCGCTAAAATAACATTCGCGGGAATTTCACACATGGCATAGATGGCCAATGAGTTTTCACCTTGAACCAACCCCATTCCATTCATAATGGCGATCACTTTACGCCCTTCATCCGGCGTTCTTACAAAAGGCAGCATCAACTTAACATTCGTTAGCCCCATCTCATCACGTACTTTTTTAAGTGCCTCACATTCCCATTTAAACGCTTCTTTATAACTATCAGAATAATAACGACTCGCACCGCGAAAACCGATCATCGGGTTTTCTTCATCCTGTTCATACGCTTCACCGCCGAGCATATGTTTATATTCATTACTCTTAAAATCACTGGTACGCACAATCACCGGCTTCGGGTAAAAAGCGGCGGCAATCATACCGATACCCGCAGAAAGCCTATCAATAAAGAAACTCTTAGGGTCCGGAAAGCCTTGCATTAAGTGTTTAATTTGTTCACTGCCTTTAACAAATTTTCCCTGCTGCATATCGTACAACGCCATTGGGTGCGCCTTGATATGGTTATTAATAATAAATTCCATACGCGCCAGACCGACACCTTGATTGGGAATCGCTGCCAAACCAAATGCCTGCTCAGGGTTCCCCACATTCATAAACAGCTTTGTTTTCGGCTCCTGC
>DAOVWV010000261.1 GCA_030636485.1 Methyloprofundus sp. | reverse complement strand
GGGGAGTTAGCTAACCGCTTAATGCACCCATCATTTGAAATTGATCGTGAATATGCGGTGCGTATTTTAGGCGAAGTCAGTGATGATAATATTGCGCAACTAAAAAAAGGCGTGCAACTAGAAGATGGCCTGGCAAAATTTGATGATATTCAGTTTAATGGCGGTGAAGGTGCTAATCGCTGGTATCATGTGACGGTAAAAGAAGGACGTAACCGCCTTGTGCGTCGTTTATGGGAAGCCTTGGAATTTCAGGTGAGTCGTTTAATGCGTGTACGTTACGGACCGATATTTTTACCTGATGGTCTAGGTGCCCGGCAGACACATGAATTAACAATGAAAGAGCTGGATGATTTATTGACCTTTGTGGGCTTGCCGACAGAGCGGTTTGACAATATGCCTAAGCCACGAACACAAACTAAAGCAAAGCCAAAACCACCGGTTAAGCCACGTGCAAGAGAAGAATCTAAACGACCTGCTGAGAAGGGAAGGCCTGGCAGACAGTCATCTTATGATAAAAACAAGAGGCCACGCAAATAACAGGGGGTAGGGTGTATTTTATGCACCGGGATGTTCTGCAAAAATAATGAGCGAAATCAATTTATAAGAGCGTAAAAATGACCAAATTAACACTGGGAGAAAAAAGCTATACTTGTCAGCCAGGGGAGACGGTATTAGATACTTTGATCAGAGAAGAGGTGGATATTTCTTATGCCTGTCAACAGGGAACCTGTCTTAGTTGCCTCTCGCGCAGTGTCAATCAGGCGCCACCTGAAGCGGCACAGAAAGGCTTAAAAGCCACGCAGCAGAAACAAAATTATTTTCTTGCCTGCATATGTCATCCTGAGCAGGATATGCAGATTAAATTACCCGAACAATCGGAAATTTTTAGCCAGGGTAAGGTGGTGGTGAGTGAGATGCTAAATCATAATACCCTGTTATTAAAAATTGAATGTCAGGATATACAGGAATATTTTGCCGGGCAATTTGTTAATTTACAGCGGGATGATGGCTTGATCCGTAGTTATTCCATTGCCAATAGTCCGCAGCAAGATGGTATTTTAGAGTTTCATATACGTCGTTTACCTGATGGTCAATTTAGTGAGTGGTTACATGATGATATAAGAATTGGCGATAATATTACTGTTTCCGAACCGCAGGGGCATTGTTTTTATATTCCAGAACGTGCTGATCAGGGGCTTTTATTAGTCGGGACAGGAACAGGCCTGGCGCCATTGGCAGGGATTTTGGAGGATGCATTAAAGCAAGGGCATACAGGATCTGTGGTGCTGTTTCATGGTTCCAGTACTGTTGAAGACTTATACCGAATTGATGAGTTGCGTGAATTTGCAGAGAAATATGATAACTTTTCTTATTTTCCCTGTGTTTCTGGTGAGAGTGTGCCCGAAGAATATATTGCAGGGCGTGCGGATAAGGCTGCTTTAGCCCATATGCAGGATTGGAAAGGCTGGCGTGTATTTTTATGTGGCCATCCTGATATGGTCAGTTCCATGAAAATGGAAGCTTTTATGAAAGGCGTGGCGATGGGCGATATTTTTACGGATGCGTTTGTGGCATCGCCTAGTTAGGCGCGATTTAGGCGTAGGTATATATCAAGTAATAGAAAAATAATGAGTTCACACTTTGTACAGCAGATACGGATTAAAGATTTTAAGTGTTTTACTGACTTTGAAGCACAAGGATTTACGCGTGTTAATCTGATTGGTGGCAAGAATAATGTAGGTAAAACGGCTTTTCTGGAAGCTGGCTATGTTAATGTGTATGCGCTAGACATTAATAATTTTATATCTGCTCTGCACTGCATCAAATTTATGCGAGAAAACTTAAATTTTTTGCATGATGACTTAGAGAATAATACACAACAGTTTATTGAACAAAGTAATGGTCTTTCCGTACAGTCCAATATCAACACATGCTCTTATCAGATAGAAAACAAAGAAGGAATAAAAAAATATCTTTTCAGTTTTAATAATAAAGCTATAGAAACCAATGTAAATGAATTTTCATTTGAATTGGCCTATGGTAGAGGTGAAATTCAGTTTATTGATAATTTTGGTCTTTCAAGTGCTTATATAGCTAGCATGTATTCAGCTATACAAAAAAAAGATGCTGAACTTTCACTAAATGCCATTTTAAATGAATTCGATTCCAGCATTGAAGCCTTTAAAATCATAGATGATAAACCGCAATGCAAAGTGAGTGGACAATACCTTGAGCTTACTGAGTTAGGAGATGGTGTTAGGCATCTCGTTTCTATTGTCACTTCATTATATGCTTCAGAAAATGGTCAATTATTTATTGATGAAATGGATAATGGTATTCACTATACTGCTTTAGACGAGCTTTGGCGTGTGATTTTGACTTTATCCCAAAAGCTCAATGTTCAGGTATTTGCCACTACACACTCCAAAGAATGTATTGCAGCCTTTAATCGCGTACAGCAAGATTTGGCTGATAATCAAAGTACCTACTTTGAAATGGCAAAAAATATAAAGACCGGGCAGATTTTTATGCGTGATTTAGATAGCGAGCAACTAGCGTATGAATTGACCCATCAGGGGAAATATCGCGGTGAGTAAGCTGTTAATTGTTGAAAGTGCAAATGATCAATATTTTATAGAAGCTTTAGTTACTCATATCAATATCGACATAAAGATAGATAGCCCTGTATGCTTAATTGATGAGTATGATTGTTTGGGTGGGATAGGAAGGTTAGAAAATAAATTAAAGTCACTTCGTAGCCAGGTGCAAAAAGAAGGTATTGATAAGGTAGGTATTATTTTTGATGCGGATGAAGTAGGAATAGATGCTAGAACTCAGAATATCAATGAAAAAATTACACTGGTATTTGGTGAAGATCCTGATGTAGAGTTTGCTATTTTTATTTTAAATGTTTCTGGGAAGGGAGAGCTAGAGACTTTGCTAAAAGCGATTAAGTGTAAATATTCTCCTATGGCTGATTGCCTAGAGGCATGGCAAGCATGTTTACAGGATAAAAAGCTGAAACAAAAAGATTTTGATAAATTTTGGGTACAGATTTATCAGCGTTATGATTGTTGTACAACAAAAGAGAAAAAGCAAGCAGATCGTAAGTGCGGCAATGAAGCATCATTAAAAAATAAAAGCATTTATGATTTTGATTATAATATGCCCGAATTGAATGAGCTGAAGGATTTCTTAAGGGAATTGGGAATCCAGAAAGGAACTGATAATATGTAAAAAACCCATCTACTTTTCCCCTTTATCATTTCTATGTGGTGCCTGTGCTACAGAACACCCTTCGATGAATTTCCACCTCTAGCGTGGGAACTATAAAATACAATATGTCCTCCCAAGAACTCACCCAAAAAATCTCCAAAAGCCTTTCCAAAACACTGAATAAAGACCGCCAGCCCATTAAACGACAGCTGGATCGATTGCGCAGTGAATTAAGAAAAGGCAAAGAGGTTAAAGAAAAACTTCTCAACCTGGAGTTGAAACTTAAACAATCTATTGAAAAACGCAATGCGCGTTTAGAGAGCTTCCCTGTTCTGGAGTTTCCTGATTTACCTATTTCAGCTAAAAAAGATGAAATAGCCGAGTTAATCAAGCATAACCAGGTCATTATCCTCTGTGGTGAAACGGGTTCAGGAAAAACTACGCAATTACCTAAAATTTGTCTGTCAATCGGGCGTGGGGCGGCGGGTTTAATTGGTCATACCCAGCCCAGGCGAATTGCTGCCCGTACCGTTGCAGATAGAATTGCCGAAGAGCTGAAGCAGCCTTTAGGTCAGGCTGTGGGTTACAAAGTCCGTTTTCATGATAAAACCCGCGAAACATCG
>DAOVWV010000167.1 GCA_030636485.1 Methyloprofundus sp. | reverse complement strand
GAATAACCGGCTTGTCCAGTTTTCTCAGCATCTCGGAAATCGCCTCATCCGCACTGTTCATGCCTTCCCGTGCATCAACCAGAAACAGTACCACATCCGCCTCTTCCAAGGCGAGCTGAACCTGACGCTTGGCAACCGAATCTATCCCATCGGCATCATCCGTAATACCACCGGTATCAACCAATAAATAGGCTTTTTCCCCACGCTTGACACGCCCATACTTTCTATCCCGGGTTAAGCCAGGATAATCAGCAACCAATGCATCCCGTGTACGGGTTAGGTAATTAAATAAAGTTGATTTGCCGACATTGGGTCGACCAACCAAAGCAATAACGGGTAATGTCATACAGGTTCCGTAAAATTAAACGACCAGCGAAAAATAAGCCAGTAAAGATATAAGAATAACACTCTGGACTTCGCAGCACTGAGCGAAGTCATATAAATCATTTCACCCAGAGTATAAAAAAAGTAGGGGGGGCTAGCTTTTTTGCCTAGCCTTGTGCTTTCCATCGCCAATGGTGGGTAAAATCCTGCCCCACCCTACGACACTATTGTTAAATACACGAACCAGTTTCCCGACTCGCTCAATATTCCAATTTTTATTAAATCTGCAACAGTTTAAAACAATAATACTTTAACTGCCGCTAAAGTTCCATCGCTGGCATAAACATACAGTATATTATCAATCACGATAGGTTGTGCAACAATAGGCTCGTCGGTAATCTCGATACGCCCTAACAATCGTCCATCCGTTATGGATAACCAATGCAAGTAACCCTCAAAATCTCCCACAACGACATAGTCTTCATAAACGACCGGTATTGATAATTGCCGTTGATGCAAATCAGCCTGTTTCCAGTAAGAGGCACCATTGCGCTGATCCAATTGCCAGACATCACTGCTGGCATCACTCAAATATAGGTAACTATAATCAGCACTTAAGCCTGAAATGGCAGAAATAGACTCATTCCGCCATAACACCTCACCATCTATAGGCGTGACTGCATTAACCCCGCTTTTAAAACTGCTGATAAAAAGCGTGTCCCCACTTAATACCGGAGTACCATTAATATCAGTGAGACGCTCTACTTCAGACCGCCCTCTTGGAATGGCAATGCTGGTTTCCCATACATGCGCACCATCTGCTAAATTGAGCGCAATGAGCTTACCATTTGCATAACCGACAATCGCCGTTTCATCGACGATAACCGGAGCGCCCTCTCCCCTGATACTTAACGCAGGAATATTATGTTCAACAGCCCAGACTTGCTTACCATCAAGTCGATTCAATGCAATATCATGACCATCGGTACAGCGGATTAATACCATATCATCTGCCACCACAGGCAACGCCAGCACTTCGCTAGACACCCGCTGCTTCCAGACGGCCTCTCCTGTTGCGCTATTTATCGCTAAAACATCCGCTTTACTGGTCGCAACATACAATAAGTCATCATCAATAACGGGACCGGCGGAAATGGGCATATCAATTTCAACTTCCCAGAATAACTCGCCATCCAGTAAGCTTCTCGCCTGAATCAAGCCTTCCCGGTCAGCAATAAAAATTCTGCCATTAGCAATGGCAGGCACCAGATTAAGTGCTAATTCATCGGTTCCTACACCATCAGACTTATCCCAGATAATCTCCAATTTTACTTCTGCTTCATACTCAGTAAGCTCTGCCGGTGGCTCTGAATTATCCGAATCCGAGAATAAATCATCAACAGAGTCAGTCATTTTAGTGAACGTCGCACAGCCCGATAAACTGATAATAAATAATAAAGCTAAAATTTTACGCATGACAAAATTAGTATTTGAGTATTAACCATTCACAAGCACAGCCAGTTAGCCATCAGAAGATGCCAAATCATCTAATTTGAACTGTAGCAAAGGCGAGGCTTGCCCTGCTTTTAAGGCAGCCTGATAAGCCGTTCTGGCTTCACCAACACGCCCCATGGCAACATATAAATCCCCTTTCAACTCTGAATAAATCGCCTCAAAGCCGCCTAAAGAAGATTGATCAACATCAGCAATAAGTTGCAAACCCGGTTCATATTCCTGCAATGCCAAGGACACTCTAATCAGACGCGTCCGTGCAACATGTTTTAATTCAGCATCATTAGATATCGCAACAGCCTGTTGCAATAATGCCTTTGCAGCACTTAAATCCTGCTGCTCAACTTTTGCTTTTGCCTGAAACAACAAAGCATAGGTCGCATAAGCGGTTGAGCCATATTCTGTATTTAACCGGCTTGCAAGCTTATCAACTGACCCGGCTTGAGCATCCGTTTGCGCCTTGATCAATTGCTCATAGACAGATGAGGCCTGATTCATTTTATCTTGTTGATAACTTTGCCAGAAGTTCCAGCCCAACACAATCACTACGGCTGAAGCCACCCCAGTAAGCACAGATGTACCATTTCCCTTCCACCAATCTTTTAACGCAGCGACCTGTTCTTCTTCAGTATCATAAATTTCCACAATTTTTTCCTTTTCCTAAATATTTTTTATTTGCTTTGTAAAAGTTCAATAAGTTCCGCCTGTGAAACAGTCCGCTGTTGTTGATCAGTACGTAAATATTTAATGCTGATTTGATCCTTTAAAACTTCATCTTCAGCTAAAATCAATGCGTAATCAGCACCACTTTTATCTGCTTTTTTAAACTGGCTTTTAAAACTGGCAACCCCACAGTGCATTTGCAATCTCAGTCCAGGCAAGCTATTGCGCAGTTGTTCAGCTAAAATCAGCCCTGATTTTAGCGCTGCATCACCCACTAAAATCAGGTAGGCATCAACCGTTTGAATATTATCCAGATCTTCACGCGATTCCAGCAAAGCCAATATGCGCTCCATACCCATAGCAAAACCCACGGCATGATTAGGCTTTCCACCGAGCTGTTCGATAAGACCATCATACCGCCCACCGGCACAAATAGTACCCTGAGCACCTAATTCTGTCGTCACCCACTCAAAGACTGTTTTGCTATAGTAATCCAGTCCTCTGACCAAACGCTGATTAAGCGTATATTTAATGCCTAAGGTATCCAGAGTATCCGTCAGGCCTTTAAAATGCGCCTTACTCTCTGCTCCGAGAAAGTCCATCAGTGCCGGTGCATTCTCAACCAGTTGCCGCATATCCTTATTTTTAGTATCAAGAATACGCAAAGGGTTGGTTTTTAAGCGGCGCTGACTATCTTCATCCAGTTGATCCGCATGGGCACTAAAGTATTCCACCAGTTGCTCACGGTAAACAGCCCTTTCAGCAACAGTCCCTAATGAGTTCAACTGTAACTCAACCGTATCAAGTATCCCTAGGCGTTGCCATAAGCGATAACTCAATAAAATCAACTCAGCATCAATATCCGGCCCTGCCATGCCATAGGTCTCGACACCTAACTGAATAAACTGACGATAACGCCCCTTTTGCGGACGCTCATGGCGAAACATCTGCCCATAATACCAAAGCCTATGTACCTGATTATGCAATAAACCATGCTCTAAGCACGCCCTTAAACACCCTGCGGTTCCTTCTGGTCTCAAGGTCAGTGAGTCACCATTTCTATCATCAAAAGTATACATTTCCTTTTCGACAATATCAGTCACTTCACCGATAGAACGTTTAAATAATTCTGTTTTTTCCACGATAGGCAAGCGTATTTCTGTGTATGCATACGCTGCTAAAACGTCTCTCATTTGCTGCTCCACAAACTGCCAACGGGCTGTTTGCTCCGGTAAAACATCGTGCATACCACGAATTGCCTGAATATTCTTTGCCATATTTTATACTCAATATTTTTTATACTTCACGTGATGCCGTAACCGAAAAACGTCGCTACTCAGCAAAAGGAAATTTGCGTTTCAACTCCAGTTGATACGCCTCAACTGCATCATAACTCTGTAATGCACTTTCTATTTTAATGGCAAGCTGCAAACTTTCCGGTGTTTTTCCTACCTGACTAAAATAGCGCTCAAGAAAAGCCCTCGCTGACATCATATCCCTTTTCTGATAACGAATTTTTGCCATTTCAATTAAAGCAGGTGCATAGCTTTTATTCATCTTCAAGGCATAAAAAAAGCGTTTTTCTGCCTGTTTTATTTGCTTATTTTTTAAATCATAGTAACCAAGATAGGTATAAGCGACCCATTTTTTCTTATAAAAGGGAGCCTCTGCCACCCGGTTTAACTCTATTAACGCTTCATCATATCGCTGCTGCTGATATAAAAAAACCGCATAACTGGTCAAAATATCGTAATCATCCGCTGCAACCCTTAATGCTTTATCATAATAAAGCTGCGCCTGCTCAGGCTTATGGCTACGCTCATTAATCAAGGCAATAACCTGATAGGTCACGCCATTCGTATTATCTAGCTTTAATGCACGTTCCAGATAGTCTAAAGCATAGTTATATTTTCCTAGCTGATAATAAGCCAAGCCTAAATCTGTCAAGGTCTTCGCCCGATCCACTGCCGAACGATCCAGCTCAACCTTTTCCACTTCTGCGTACTCAACTTGCTCTGTTTCATTTTCCACGGTCAAAGAGCATGCGCTTATCAAGCCAAGCAGCACTATCAGCCAAACATTTTTACTGATCATAGTCCCTGCTCCATACGCTGTAACTTCTCGGCTCGACGGCTTTTATCTTTCACCTTGCCCACTAGCTGACCACAGGCCGCATCTATATCTTCACCACGCGTTTTACGCACGGTTGTGACGATACCCGCCTTATATAAAACATCTTTAAAGCGCTCAATTGCATCCGCTGAAGAGCATTGGTAGCGCGTATCAGGAAACGGATTAAAGGGGATTAAATTCATTTTTGAGGGCACATTTTTCAATAACTTCACTAATGCCCGCGCATCAGCCAAAGAATCATTTACACCGTCCAGCATCACATATTCAAAGGTTATAAACCCCCGCGGTGATCCTTCAATATATTTTTT
>DAOVWV010000145.1 GCA_030636485.1 Methyloprofundus sp. | reverse complement strand
CGCGCGAAGGGTAACACCTTAATTCATGCGATACTCACTCCATTCAATTAATCGGTGCCTGTAATTTTTGCTGCCACTGGGCTATTTTTGATTTGAGATCCTGTCGATTTAATGTAGTGAGCTGTCTATTCTTTAAACATCGTTTGCCTGCCACCCAGACATCACTGACCTGATGTCGGGATGCTGAATAAACAATCTGTGAAATGGCATTATAAAGAGGCTGGGTTTCTAGTTCGGATAAATCTATGGCACATATATCGGCGGCTTTACCCACCTTTAAGGAACCGGTAATATCATCAATTCCGAGGGCTTTGGCACCGTTTAAGGTCGCCATACGTAAGGCCGTTGCTGCTGAGACTGCACTGGCATCCTGGGCAACGCCTTTTGCCAAAAGTGCGGCACTACGCATTTCCCCAAGCATATCCAAGTCATTATTACTGGCTGCCCCATCAGTGCCTAACGCGACATTAATACCCGCATCTAGGCACTTTTGTACCGGACAGAAACCGCTGGCCAGCTTGAGGTTTGATTCAGGACAATGCACTATATGCCCACCCGCCTGTGCAAACCTGTCAATTTCGCCCTGGGTTAATTGAGTCATATGCACAGCAATAAAGCCAGGATTAATTAGACCGAGTTTATGTAAACGCGTCAAAGGACGCTCACCCTGACTGACCTCATGCTGTGTTTCATGCACATGCATATGAATAGGTAAGTTTAGTTCTGCTGCCAGCGTACTGACTTGTTGCAGCGGCGCATCTGAAACCGTATAAGGTGCATGAGGTGCGAAAGGGGTGCGTATTAAAGGCTCGTGGCGTAGTGATTCATGTAATGCCAGGCCTTTTTCTATATATTGTTCCGGCCCATCCGCCCAAGCGGTCGGAAAGTCAATCATGATCAGCCCTGTATTGGCACGAATCCCATGCATTATTGCCTGGTGCGCGGTAATGTCAGGAAAAAAATACATATCATTAAAGCAGGTCGTACCACCACGTAGCATTTCCGCAATGGCCAAATCTGTGCCATCGCGTACAAAGGCTTCATTAGCCCACTTCTGCTCCAAAGGCCAGATATGATTTTCCAGCCAATCCATTAACGGTAGATCATCGGCAATACCGCGAAATAACGTCATGGCAACATGAGTATGCGCATTGATAAAGCCCGGAATCAATGCATGCTCAGCCAAATCTTCTCGCTGTGTCGGCTGATACTTTTCTTGTGCCTGTTGCTGAGGCAATATATCCAGTATATGCCCTTCGTGTATGATTAAGGAATGATGTTCCAGGATTACTTCGTGCGGTTCTATAGGTATAATCCAGCGTGCTTTAATAAGTGTATCAACTTGCATAATAGAGTAGGATAAATAAAATAACGTGTTTGTCAGTATAAAAGCATTCCTGTATGACTTCCCACACATGCTGTGGAAAGCAGAAAACAATCATCAATAGTGAGTATACGTGTTCATGAGCAGTTCCCCAAATAAACTCAATGTCCATGCCTTGGTCTGGCAGGGCAAGCAGTTATCAGCATTAGACCAGCGACAATTACCCAAGCAGGTACATGACTATATTTTCACCACTGGACAGGGAGCAATATTTAACCCTACCAACCAAAGTGTAAGCGAGTTAAAAAATGACGATTGAATTTAATAAAAAAGCCGGGCTAAACCCCTTACTAGCACTACAGAGCCTGATCAAAGGCTCAGGACTGCTATGGCATCAGCAATTAAGAAAATACATCCTGATACCCATGACAGTTAATTTAATCCTGTTTTCCAGTATGCTGTATTTGGGCTACCACCATGTCGGGACTTTAATCGCACAATTTATACCAGACTGGTTACAGTGGCTGGACTGGTTAATATACCCCTTGTTCTTTATCAGCTTCTTTATCGCTGGTTTTTTTACCTTTACCTTGGTGGCCAACTTAATCGCATCCCCTTTTTACGGCGGCTTGGCGGCTAAAACCTTACACATATTAAATGGTCAGTCTGGTGAGATTCACGAACAGCCTATCCTGTCGGTTTTAGGCTCTGAATTAAAGCGTATGGGGTATTTACTCAGTCGTGCCATTCCCATTGCCATTATTTCCATTATCCCTGGAGTCAATCTGATTGCTCCTATATTATGGGGGCTTTTTGGCGCATGGGGCATTAGTATGGAGTATTTTGCCTATACCCTGGAAAATGAAGGCGCGCTATTCTCGGAACAGCGTCAGGCTCTAAAAAGCATACGTATCGGCGCATTAAGCTTTGGCGGTTTGATTTTATTGGGGTTAATGATTCCTGTGTTAAATATTATTATTCCGCCTATAGCCGTGATTAGTGCTACTATTTATCGGCGGAACTTAGCAGTAAAATAATTTGTTGCAGGGCTTTAGTCGCAATAATCCAGTGCTGTTATATTGGAAATTTGTGGCTAAAGCGACACAACGTTATAGCGCATCCTTTTAATTATTACCGAGTCCTCCTAAAATTTTCAGGTACAAAAACGCCTCCAAAAAATCAAAAACAAGGTATATAACCTACTAAAATAAATATTATAGGGTATATACCCTATTTATAGATCCGGCATCAATAGACATAGTATTTCAGCACAGCCCATACAACACTCGCTATTGAAAAGTATTTTGAATGCCAATGCAGGCTACCCTCCAAAATCCCCAAGTACAACCCTCCCTCCAAAAAGTAAAAAATGAGGCATATGCCTCAGAAAAACAAACTTATAGGTGATATAAGTAGATAATAAGTTTAGAAGAAGCAGGAGCTATAGCAAATCACATCTCATCACAATATTTCACACAACAATAAGCACTTGTATTTAAATAACATTACTACCAAACACACTTACTCACCCAGTAGTTTATGCTTTTTTGGCACGTATCCTGCTTTATATTATTTCGTTACTGATGAGAATGGAAATACCTCCTTAGTCACATAATGACGCGAAGATAAACAGGGTATACTTGAGACTATATTCCCCTGTTTTGACAAGGAAGCTACATTAATAATGGATACGCAAAAGGATAATGCGCGGGACAGGAATGTCTACCACAGGACATTGCCAGGCTGGATGCCTATAGCAAAGGAATAAAAGGAACTGTTTGGAAACAGTATAAGCAGGGAGGATAAGGATAACCGTATCAAAGCCAGGGATGGACTTTGGCTTTTTAGGATAATAATGGATTAAGACAGGAAAGCATACAGGGAAACTTAGATGAGCTAGCAAAATTGATCTAAGTATTTGAGCAAGGATGATATCAAAGGGAAAAAAGTAGATAAGGATTTTAATTATTTTTATACCACCACATAGCAGATTTACGTCACTTCAGTGAGCTCTCTCTCTGAAAAATCTGGTTTCTTAAGGAGCACCTATCACTAGGTGCTCCTTTTGTCGTTTTAGCAAGACAGAAACACATACTCTTTAGCTGCCGGTCTTTAATATTACGTAGCGATTGCTTGCCTTTTACTCTCAGCTTTTCCACAAGAAACACACTCACCGGATGCTTTAAGAGCCAATAAAACAGGTCAAATGCCCCTGATATTATGGCATTTGACCCATTCATCTTACTCTGGAAAATGCATTGCTTGAGAGAAGCCATATTACTGAACAACATTTGATTGTATGTTGATGTAATTTATTAATATTTTACTTATATTTATGGCAAGCAAAAACTTAGCACCTTATGGCATAGTTTGTGCTTTATTTTGCTGGGATACCTGTTTTTGGAAAGGAGTACCTGTCATCAGGTACTCCTTTTTTATATATATCTTCGCACGATATATACTTCGCACGGCCAGCTATGCGCCTATTTCAGCGCCTGGCTCTCGAAAAAAAACAGCTCGCTATAAAACCCACAGCCGTGACCGCGCGAAACATAACAACCATAGATGTAATAATGAAAAAAATAGCTCATGTTAACAAGAACACTGAAACAGACGCACTGGTCAATAAGACGATGCCATGGCTATTTGGAGCTGGAATTGCCGCTGGGCATTTGCTGACTTCATCGAGCTGCACCCTCCCTCAGCAAGGGCGTTGCGCCGTCTGCGGCGGATGTGTTGTCGCGCTAGGCTCACTGGTTGGCTGGGCAATGCTCAAGAAACATCAGGGCGATGATTTTTATAATCAATAACGCTCTCAATAACCGTAAAACTGAATGAAACCAGCCCGCATTTTTTTATCAGCCTGCTTATTATTACCCATCTCAAATGCACACAGTGCCTGGAACTGGAGTGGTACTTTAAAAGCAAAGGTACAAGCTGATAACCGCTATACCCGGTATATTGACGATACCCAGGTGTTCGGTGAAATCTGGGGAAGCTTCGAGGCATTTGATAACACCGGCTGGCGTGGGGCGGTCGATTTTATAACACGACAAAGTGGCGAACAGGGCTTTGAGGGCGATGTTTATCAGGCCTATGTCGAGAAACAGCTCAAAGACTGGAATAGTACGCTTAAGGCAGGACGCTTTCAACGCTCGGACAGCCTGGGTTTTTATAGTCTGGATGGTGCGTCATTGCTGTATCAAATGCCTGAACATGGTTTATCATTCAATGTGTATGGCGGTAAACCCACGCGTCAGGAAGATGTACGCTCGGTTTCAGGTGACTGGCTGTATGGCATTGAGCTAATGAGCAACCAGCAAATCAACTGGCAGAACAGTATCATGCCTATAGATAACTGGCTATTTCGTTTTGGCTTTCAACAGTTTCATGACGACCATACCTCTACCCGTTTAAATATGGGTAATACCATCAGCGGACAATTCCAGCAAAGCTATCTGCATGCTTATGAGCTATCCTTTATGGCCACACTGGAAACCAATACCGGGGTTTTTGAAGAAGTCTTTACCAGCCTATTACTGGATGTGACCGAAAACAGTCGTATTCAGGCCAGTTATGCCTTATATGAGCCTAGATCCCCCTACCCCACCTTTAAAGAAAAATTCTTCAGTGATTATTATCATGGCCGCCAGGATTTATTGAGGCTTAATTTTGACCAGGCTTTAACCGAGACTTTTAGTTATCATTTGGGCGGAAAACGGGCGGCAAGGAAGGCTGGGCATGACATAGGCTATGGTGCCGAAGTGGGCGTACGTAGCACTTATTTTCGTGACTGGGACTTGAGTGCTGATTTTGATATGCTCGAATTTAGTGAAAGCAATACTTATAACCTGTATTTTGGCTCTGAATACTCGCTATCAACAAAGTCCTTATTGAATTTAAATCTGGCCTTTTCATTAGATACCAGCCCCCTGT
>DAOVWV010000383.1 GCA_030636485.1 Methyloprofundus sp. | reverse complement strand
TACCTCTAGCTGGGCGATAATTGCAATATGTTATTTCAGGGCAATCGCATTAAAATATATTGATAGTATCAACAACTTATGAAATAAGAGTCACTTATGAAGCAATCAAACAATAGATAAACCTTTGATTGGCTTCTAAATGCAACTAATTGTTCTTAACGTATCCTTATCTTTTAGGTTTTTATTACGTTTTGTTTGGAGGGGAAGATGTTACATTCTCTCCTTTCAGTAGGAGAGATCAATTACTAACAGATGGATAATTTAACAAAGCTACTTTAAAAACCTGATAAAATTACTTATTTCATCATATTCTTATTAATCTATAAAGCTAAGCAATGCGTCACCCAAAACAAGCAAAACAATTAGTTGATCGTTTCGGTAGAAGCGTGGATTATGTGCGTATTTCCATTACCGACCGCTGCGACTTCCGTTGCGTCTACTGCATGTCTGAAGAAATGACATTCTTGCCGCGCGAGCAGATTCTTAGCCTGGAAGAAATTTACCTATTGGCAAAGTGCTTTACTGAACTTGGGGTGACTAAAATCAGGATTACCGGCGGTGAACCACTGGTGCGCCGTAATGCTTTGGACTTGCTGCAAAAAATGGGCGACCTTCCCTTGCTCGATGAATTAGTGATGACTACCAATGGCTCACAACTTGTAAGCACCGCTAGCCAGCTCAAACAAGCCCATGTTGCACGCCTCAATATCAGTCTTGATACTCTGGATGCCAAAAAATTTAAACAGTTAACCCGCACGGGTGATCTGGATGTTGTACTAAAAGGGATACGCACAGCCATTAATACAGGTTTTAAACGCATCAAAATCAATGCTGTGATTTTGAAAAACCGCAACGATGACGAAGTGGTTGATTTAGTGAACTTTGCACTGGACTCTGGTATTGACATCAGTTTTATCGAAGAAATGCCACTCGGCTTAATTAATTCACACAACCGCATCGAAACCTATTACTCCAGCGACCAGATTAAAGCCGACCTGGATAAACACTTTACACTGGAAAAGATCAGCGACACCACCGCCGGGCCCTCAGATTATTACCGTATTCCAGGTTCAGCAACAAAAGTAGGCTTTATCTCACCTCATAGCCATAACTTTTGCAGCACCTGTAATCGCGTAAGATTAACGGCCGAAGGTCGTTTATTACTCTGCCTGGGAAATGAGCATTCCATTGACTTAAAGGCAATCGTCCGCGCCAACCCCAATGATACCGATATTATAAAACAAGCCATTATTGATGCCATGCAACTCAAACCCGAACAACATGAATTCGACCTGACAGAACAACCGATCATTATTCGCCATATGAGCAGCACCGGAGGATAAATGAAAATATTTTTTTTAAGTTTACTCGCGTTTATTTTACAAGCCTGTAGCAGCACCAATGAAACCCATATAAAACAGGCTGAACTACTGTCTTTACTGCAATCAGAACAAGCCGCCCCCCTTATCATCGATGTCCGCTCTAGCATGGAATACAAGGCTGGACATATCCCCCAGGCTCAGCATATTCCTTTCTGGCAATCATTTACCACCGATGCCCTGGATAATACTGAAAAACAGGACGCTGTTATTTTATATTGTGAACATGGGCCGCGCGCAGGCATCGCCAAATTTGCCTACTTCATGGCCGGCTTTAAAAAAATACGTTATGTAGAAGGCCATATGACCTCTTGGCGTAAAGCTGGCTTACCGATGGAGCAATAAATGAAACGCTTTTTGTTTTTGATTATGTCACTCTGGCAACAGCGTTTTAAGCTGTATTTCTTTGCTGGCATTATTGGTGCTTTAACAGGGGTTTTAATCTTTTACCCCATCAATGATTTTATTTTCTACTTTGAAATGGAAGGGACTGACTTACAAGCCAATGTCAGTACTGCAATGCATTACGCCTTTGAGCAGCTCATGTCATCTCTGGCCGGAAATACCCCTAAAAAAACCCTCTTTCTTGCACAGGTCGGCGGGCTATTTGGCCTTATCATTGCTTTTATTTATGAAATGCTACATCGCCGCCTACAGAGAATTAACCGTCTCAGGAGTGAATTATCGGTTAATTTACAGACTTTGATTCTTCAGGGCGAAGGCCCTTTACTTGAATTTAAATCTTCTTTTCGTTGGGATATAGAACAGGAGAGAGTGAACCGTACACTGGAAACCGTTATTCTAAAAACGCTCGCCGGTTATCTTAATAGCTCTCTGGGGGGGACTTTATTGATAGGCGTTGCTGATAATGGTGAAATCATTGGTCTGGAAAAGGATTATCTCTCCTTAAAACGTCCAGATCAGGACGGTTACGAGCAAGCGATTGTCACCGCGATCTCCACCCATTTAGGGGCTGACTTATGCCAGTTTGTCAAAACCCTGTTTCATGTCGTTGACGGCAAGCATGTCTGTCGTTTAATTATATTAGCCTCGCCTCGCCCGGTTTTTTTAAGTCAGGGTAAAACACCCAAATTTTATTTGCGTACCGGCGGGGGAACGCGGGATTTGAATATCCAGGAAGCCGTTGAGTTTATTGTTCATCGCTGGCACCGCTAAGCAAGGGGGCCTGGTTATTCTCCATACCCCCTCACTAGGCATATAGATTTTCAGGCTATGCATTTAACACGGGACAAGCGATAACACGTAGGGTGGGCAATCTTGTCTGCCCACCGTGGTTAGCTTTGATGGTGGGCAAAAAAAACTGCC
>DAOVWV010000242.1 GCA_030636485.1 Methyloprofundus sp. | reverse complement strand
TATCATGCAGCGTGGTAACAACCATCAGGTTTGAGTCAAATAGTAATTAGTGTATACAGCTGGCCGTGAGCCGTCCCAGTGAGAGCCTGTAGCAAAAAAGAAATCTATTGTTGAAAGAGTAAACTGATCGCTATAACGGTTAAGAGGAATGTTTTTTTCGATACCAAAAAACGCCAAGGAAAACTAAAGCCAGCGAAAAAAACACAATATTACCTTGTTTGATATAGGTAATGACGCTCTCTCCATAGAAATAATATAGACTAAAGAAGCTAATGCTTGAGATTGTACAAGCTAGCAAGTCGGATAAAGCGAATTTTATAAAATTCATTTTTCCCAGCCCAGCGGTTAAAAACAGAGCATTTCTGAAGCCAAACGGAATGAATCTGCCTAAGATTAAAGTTACTACGCCATATTTTTGATAATAGGCAGAAATTTTAGTGATTCTTTCTGGTGGTACCATATTGGCAAAAAAACGTATTTCAAATAACTTTGGCCCGACGATTCTACCTAAGCTGTAACAGATTAAATCAGAGAAATAAGCACCCAAATATACACCAATAAACAAATGTGCTAAATATTCCGGGTGATTACTCGCTAAAATAGCTGAAATGAATAGCATGGCATCTTCAGAAACGGGTATATTTAAGCCAGCTAATAGTAAGGCACCAAAAATAATAAAATGGGCATACTGGATGTTAGCCTGAATAATCTGTATAAGCTCTTCCATGTCGTTTTTTGTGTTAAAGGTAAAATTTAGTACCCTGTATTATGCATGGTTTATAAGCACAGCCATTAAGTTAAGAGATTTGTATTTAAAATCAATAGGGTATAAATATATTTTATGGGTTGAGAGCTCGGAGCCAGTTGTTAGTTCTATTCATAGTCTGAAATAGCTGGGCAGCTACAAAACAAATGTCTGTCGCCATACACATTATCAATGCGCCCAATAGGTGGCCAGTATTTATCATCATGTTGATGATCGTCAGGAAAAAAGGCTTGTTGCTTGGAATAAGGCAGATTCCATTCTTCATCTATTAGCATGTGGTGAGTATGGGGAGCATTATGTAGTACATTATTTTTAGTATCTGCTTTGCCTGATTCAATTTCTCTGATTTCTTGCCGTATAGCAATTAAAGCATCACAAAAACGATCAATTTCTGCTTTATTTTCACTTTCAGTGGGTTCAATCATTAGGGTATCTGCGACTGGAAATGACATGGTAGGCGCATGAAATCCATAATCGATTAAGCGTTTGGCAATATCGTCTACCGTTATATTGCATGATTTTTTAAATGCTCGGCAGTCAATAATACATTCATGAGCAACACGATCATTTTTACCGGTAAATAAAATGGGATAATGAGGGGCAAGTTTTTGAGCGATATAATTTGCATTTAAAATAGCATGTAAAGTCGCTTGTTTTAGTCCTGATGCACCCATCATGGCGATATAAGCCCAGGAAATAGTCAGGATGCTGGCTGAACCCCAGGGCGCGGCAGACACTGTACCTACTGTTCCATGATCTGATTTAGCCGGGTTTACGCCTTCAACCACAGGATGATCAGGTAAGAAAGGAGCCAAATGTTTTACCACGCCAATCGGGCCAACGCCTGGGCCACCACCGCCATGGGGAATGGCGAAGGTTTTATGCAAATTAAGATGAGCAACATCAGCACCTATTTTTCCTGGGCGACTTAAGCCGACCAAGGCATTAAAATTGGCACCATCCAGATAAACCTGGCCTCCATGTTGATGAATAATATCGCATATTTCCCTGAAAGCTTCCTCAAACACACCATGAGTTGAAGGGTAGGTGATCATTAATGCGCCTAAAGTTTTCTGGTATTGAGTTACTTTGTCGTTTAGGTCGTCGAGGCTAATATTGCCGTTTTCATCACATGCCAAAACAACGACTTTAAAACCAGCCATTACTGCGCTGGCAGGGTTAGTACCATGAGCAGAAGCAGGGATTAAGCAAATATTTCTGTGTGCTTCATTACGAACTGCATGGTATTTAGCAATCACTAATAAGCCGGTATATTCTCCCTGAGAACCTGCATTAGGTTGAAAGGAAAAAGCATCGAAACCGGTAAGGTCACAAAGCATATCCTCTAGTTCTTCAAAGAGTTGTTGATAGCCCAGTGTTTGGTATAACGGAGCAAAGGGATGCATGTTACTGAATTCATAATAAGAAATAGCTTGCATTTCTGTTGCCGCATTCAGTTTCATAGTGCAAGAACCTAATGGAATCATGCTACGGTCTAAGGCAATATCTTTTCTGGCTAAACGACGCATATAACGCATCATTTCTGTTTCGGAATGATATTTTACAAAGACGGGATGCTGAAGAATCTGATCTGAGCGTAATAAAGTATCGGCTATACATTCTTCCAGATTGTTGTCCATTAATGTAATGTCAGGAATATCAACGGTAGATGCTGCAAATAGTCGCCATATTTTTCTCAGCGTTTGTCGGTTGGTCGTCTCATCTAAAGAAATACCTAAAGTGTCTGCATCAATGATACGAAAATTGATTTCTTCCTCCTGAACCCGACTTGCCAGACGTTTTGCTCTGCGGGGAATATGGATGATAAAGGTATCAAAATAGCTTTCACTGGGGATTTGATAGCCGAGTTGTTTAAGTCCTGCTACCAGTATTTGGGTATAACGGTGAACTCGGCTGGCTATTAATTTTAAACCATTGGATCCGTGGTAAATAGCATAAAACCCGGCAATAACAGCGAGTAAAACTTGAGAAGTGCAGATATTACTGGTCGCTTTATCTCTACGAATATGTTGCTCGCGAGTTTGCAGCGCCATACGGTAAGCAATTTGTCCTTGATTATCTTTAGAAACGCCGATAATACGACCGGGTACGGAACGTTTATAAGCATCTTTGGTGGCAAAAAAAGCGGCATGAGGACCACCGTATCCCATAGGGACACCAAAGCGTTGAGAATTACCAACCACAATATCGACATTAAAATCAGCGGGTGGTTTCAGTAAAACCAGGCTGAGTAAATCAGCAGCAACCGTGACTAATGCCTGTTTTTTATGTGCAGAATTAACCACTGTAGTCAGGTCATGGATTTCACCTTTAGTACCTGGGTATTGCACCAATATGGCAAAAAAATCGTGATTTTCCAAATCTTGATAAGGGCAGCCAATAATTGTTTCAAAGCCTAGCGGTTTTGCTCGTGTTTGCATGACCGCAATGGTTTGAGGATGACAGTCCTGGTCAATAAAGACCTTGTTTGATTCATTTTTAGATAAACGTCGTGACATAGCCATGGCTTCTGCAGCGGCAGTTGCTTCATCAAGTAAGGACGCATTAGCCAGCTCCATACCGGTTAAGTCCATCACCATTTGCTGAAAGTTTATCAAGGCTTCCAAGCGACCTTGGCTGACTTCTGCCTGGTAAGGGGTATAAGCGGTATACCAGGAAGGATTCTCCAGCACATTGCGTTTTATCACCGCCGGCATGATGGTGTCGTAATAACCCATGCCTATCATTGAGGTGTAGACTTTATTGCGGCTGCGAATCTTTCTAAGGTAGCTGATGACCGCGCGCTCACTGATTGTTTCAGTCAGTTTTAGCGGTTCATCACTGAGAATATTATCCGGGATGGCTTGTTCAATTAAGTCGTCCAGGTTTTTCAGTCCCAATGCTGTGAGCATCGCCGCTGTTTGCTGTTGATTTGCGCCTATATGACGACGAATAAAATTGCCACGCATTTCCAGTTGGCTTAACGGTAACTTGGGAGTTGACATGGTTATGACCTCTGATAACGGTGTGGAATAAAAGGTAGAGTAGCAATGTTGACAGTTATCATGCGGTTTCTAACTTTGGCATATAAAACCGCTGCCTTATGATCACTATTAATTAATGCCAAGGCAATGGGTTTTAACAGGCTGGGGGAGACACTAAAACTAGAGACAAGTCCAAGCAACTGTGCCTGATCATCAAATAATTCAGTGTTTTCTCGTACCGGGGCTTTTCCGTCAGCAATCAGGCCTACCCGTCGTTTT
>DAOVWV010000320.1 GCA_030636485.1 Methyloprofundus sp. | reverse complement strand
GTTTTTTTTGCCCACCATTAAAGCTGAGCACGGTGGGCAGAAAAGATTGCCCACCCTACACTCTATAGCCTGTCCGTCTTTAAAGGTGCGTTATCCAAGCTGGACTGTCTTACCTTGCTCTACTGATTCCAGCGCGGCAACGATAATCTGACAGTTCGCTTTTGCATCTTGCAAAGCAAGCTTAAGCGGCTTATTATTCAGTACACAATCGCAAAAATGTTCGATCTCTAATTCAAAATGATTGGCTAGTTCCAGGCTTTCAATGCGCTCTTCGCCGGAATCTGTTTGCCAGGAAATAATCGACTGTTCAGAGGATTTTGCCCAGACGTTATGACATTTTATACCGCCTTGCGTACCAATGATTTCGTATTCAGCACGACGTGCATGTTCAAAGCTGAAATTAAACTGTGCATATCTGCCATCACCAAAGTCGATAATACCACTACTACTCACATCCGCACCCTGCTCATTATGTTTGGCCATTGCGGTAACCGCTTGAGCCGGCGTATCACCAAAATGAAATCTGGCAGCATGAATGGCATAACAGCCGATATCCCACATGGCTCCACCGCCTTGCGAAATACTCCGGTCTATACGATAAAGGCGAGCAGGTTGCATAGGATAGGCAAAACAGGTACGTACCGAACGAACCTCGCCAATAGCGCCTGAATCAATGATTTCCTGAATACGCTGGTGCTGTGGATGAAAGCGATACATAAAGCCTTCCATCACATAGACTTTATATTTTTCTGCTGCGCTTTCAATAATCTCTATATCAGCAACACTCAGAGCCATGGGCTTTTCACATAACACATGCTTACCATGCTCTATCGCGCGTAAAGTCCATAGTGCATGTTCTTCCGTTGCAAGGGGAATATAGACCGCTTGTATATCCGGGTCTTTAAGTAGTTCCGCAGGGGCGTTGTAAATGCGTACATTTTCAACGTCGGGGGCATATTGTTTTAACGTGGCTGCCGCTGCATCAGGTCTGCGGCTGGCAATGGCAATAAGTTCACTATTCTCTGCCGCCACGATGGCAGGCATCAGCTGTTGATTAATGCGCGCAGCACCGAGTATTCCCCAGCGTAGTTTTTTTTGTATTGGCATGGTTCGTATCTACTTATGTTGAAAATACGCTAAGTATATACTAACGCTCTGCGTTCCGCGACGCAGAGCGTCGATCCATGCATTCCCACGCGGAGCGTGGGAATGAGAACCTTTAGGGCATCCCGTCTTAAATCGGTAGCCAAAAATATTATCCGACAAAGCTCAAGCCTGCACTATAACAGGCAAAAAAATACCAGACCAATCTTAAAAGATTGTCTGGCACCTTTTGACTTAATCCGTTGCGGAATTATTAAGCCATTGCGCGGATTCTGGTATTCAATCTGCTTTTATTTCTTGCGGCTTTATTCTTATGAATAAGACCTTTGTTTACTGCTGAGTCAATAACTGGAACGACTGTTGCATAAGCTACTTTAGCTTTTTCTACGTCACCAGATTCTACTTCAGCAATAACTTTTTTGATGAATGTACGTAGGTTGCTACGTTGTCCTGCATTACGTACACGGTTGTTTTCTGCCTGACGCGCACGCTTTTTTGCTTGAGCTGTATTAGCCATAATATCTCGGTTATTACATTGAATTTTAAAACACTGTATTTTCCTTAAAAATGCTATGATTGTCAATCTTTTAATAGCAGGAATAAAAACCTTGAGCCGCAAACTTTTTAAATCAACGGTTGTAGTCAGTAGCATGACTATGATTTCACGTATTTTAGGTTTTATCCGCGATATGATGTTTGCCCGTCTTTTTGGTGCAGACTCGGGGACTGATGCCTTTTTTGTGGCCTTTAAAATACCTAATTTTTTACGCCGTTTATTCGCTGAAGGTGCCTTTGCCCAAGCGTTTGTCCCAGTACTATCCGATTATAAAGAACAGGGAGGCAAGGCGGCTCTGCGCTATTTTATAGACCGAACAGCCGGAACGCTAGCATTGATTTTAATGTTAACGACTATCATCGGTATGTTGGCGGCACCCTATTTAATTATGGCCTTCGCTCCGGGGTTTTCCTGGGAGGGTGAGCAATACGAGCTGGCAGTACAAATGCTGCGCATCACCTTTCCGTATTTGTTTTTTATCTCTTCAGTCGCTTTTGCCGGTGGGATATTAAATTCATTTGGAAAATTTGCCGTGCCCGCTTTTACTCCGGTCTTCCTTAACATATGTCTTATTTCTGCCGCTATCTGGCTAGCTCCCTTAATGCCTCAGCCGATTGTAGCGTTGGCATGGGGAGTGTTTTTTGCGGGTGCGGTACAGCTGGTTTTTCAATTTCCGGCTTTACGCCGACTAGGTCTAGTACCACGGCTACGTTTCGGCTTTAAAGATGCAGGTGTCAGGCGTATTTTAAAATTGATGGTGCCTGCCTTATTCGGTGTCTCCATCACTCAGATTAATTTATTACTCGATACCTTGATCGCATCATTTTTAACCACTGGAAGTGTCTCCTGGCTTTATTATTCGGATCGCCTGGTTGAGTTTCCTCTGGGCTTATTTGGTATTGCTTTGGCGACGGTCATTTTGCCCAGCCTCTCTAAAAGCCATGCCGCAGAAAAAACCGAAGCCTTTTCCAAATCACTGGATTGGGGCTTGAAACTCGTTGTATTAATAGGTGCCCCCTCCTCTCTTGGGCTTATGCTGTTAGCCGAACCGATGGTGTCCACTTTATTTCAGTACCATGAATTTAGCGCACATGATGTCCATATGGCAGGGCGCAGTTTAATGGCCTATGCTCTCGGTTTGTTAGGCTTTATCTTGGTCAAGGTACTCGTGCCTGGTTTTACTTCCCGTAAAGATATGAAAACACCCGTGCGTTTTGGCATTTATGCCATGGTAGCAAATATGTTTTTAAATATCATTCTGGTTTTTCCTTTGGCACATGCGGGTCTCGCACTGGCAACCTCTTTAGGCGCTTTTTTTAATGCCAGCCTGTTATTATTTGCACTCTTAAAGTCGGGAGTTTATCAACCCTCTACAGGTTGGCGGGTCTTTATCTTGCGGGTTATTCTCGCCTCTTCGGCGATGTCAGCATTAATCTATCATTGGGTTGACACCAGTCTTTGGCTAGACTGGCGCATGCTTGACAGAGCCTATAATCTGGCGATGTGGATCGCACTTGCAGCCGCCTTATATGCTGCCGTGCTTTTGCTCTCGGGCTTGAAATTAAGGCATCTGTCCGCAAAATAAGCCAGGCAAC
>DAOVWV010000325.1 GCA_030636485.1 Methyloprofundus sp. | reverse complement strand
CGGTTTACACTTTGAATTTCATTAGCCCCGTCATTCCCGAAGTCTTTTATCGGGAATCTATGCTGCATAATGGATTCCTGCTAAAAGCATGCAGGAATGACGAGAAAAAAGTGTAAACTACTTTCATGCTTATATGAAGGATGCCAAGGTTTGTTATGAGATTTAAGTACTGTTTATTTTGTAGCACTTCAATAATGATTATATTACTGCCTGGCTATAATGCCCATGCGGAGGTTATAGCGGGGCATGTGATTAGTTTTGAAATATCACGCGATGGCCTGCAAAGCAAGATGGAACAGCTTGAGGCCAAACAGGGGATTGACAAGGAGAGTAAGGCAAAGGAGATGGGCTGGTATCAATTGGCTGATGCCAATATAGCGGATCAATTGTGGTTTGAATTCCTGGCTTCAACTTATCAGGCTTTATTGAAAACAGCACCTGAAACACTATTAGACAGTCATGATCAGGTCGATGTTTTATTCGAGCTTAATCAACAACTGACTGAAAAAGAATCAGCAGTGTTGATTCTTTCCCTAAAGGGAGAATTAAGAAAGATAAGTGATAAAGTCACCCGGTTTGAATTCGAATTAAATAAGCATATCAACCGCCCGCGGCAAATCAGGGAAGAAATTCTGAGTACCGAGCAGGGTTTGAAACAGGCTAAAATAGAGATTGGCAGTGACAGCTCTACTATAGAAAACAGATATGAAAATGAGGCGCATCTAGTCTATTTGCACACTTTGATCAACACTTTTCTGGCAGAGTTAAAAAAGTTGGAGTTGGAGGCGGCCAGTAATCCTGTGCAAGTCCGGTTAAACAGGCAAATTCTGGAAACATGGGTCAAACAGCAAGATGACTTAATCAAGGTCATTAATGCGCAGGAGAAATGGCTAGGGGTGCAACAACTTGAAACGGCAAAAAAACTGCAGCAAGAATTATTGCGCACTGAAAGAGAAAGCATTAGCAAGCACCCGGTGATACAAAAAATCATTCAAAGTAATATTCAATGGAGCCGGGACGTACAATCGACTATCCGTTCAATCAATAATTATGAGTACGAAATAGATAAGATTGAAGTTTATAAAAAAGTGCTAGAAGAAGAATTTAAAAATGCTGAGAAAAAGATCAAATTAGCAGGCTTAAGTCCCATACTGGGGCGCGTTTTACGGGAACAAAGGCGTACCCTAAGCAGAAATAAACGACAGTATCAGGATAGTGACAAGGTTAATGAGGCAACAGGTTTAATCAGTCTTGCACAATACCGGATTGAATTGAGACAAAAACAATTACGTAATAGTGAAGGAGAGCTGGAACAGTATTTGCAGCAGGTATTGATTGGAGCAGGGGGTAGCGTACTTTCAGAGAGTAAAATTGAGAAAATCAGTCTGGAAATTCAAGTCTTACTGGATAAGCAGAAGCAGGTATTAGCTCAATTGACGAGTACTTACTTTAAAGGGCTGCAAACTCTGGGTGATTATGAATTTGCCAGACAACAACTTCTGCTGCGGATTAATCAGTATGAAGTCTATCTTGATAAACGACTACTGTGGGTACCTAGCTCCCCCGTTATTGATTTAAGCTATCCGTTAGCGGTCTATGATTCAATACAATGGGTTATTTCACCCGATCACTGGGTACAATTAGGCAAGGGCTTAGTGAATAGTATTAATAAAAAATCAGGGTTCAGTTATATTTTCGTACTATATCTGGTTTTTTTATTATATATAAGGCCTTTTATCAGAGAAAAAAAATGTGCCATAAGGGAAAAAGTGGGTAAGCCTTATAGCGATAAAATTTCTTATACCTTTCAGCTGCTGTTGTTTAATTTCATGTTAATACTCCCGATAGCATCGGTTTTATTTTATATAAGCTGGTTATTAAGCACACTGTCGTATGATAATGATTTTAGCCGTGCCGTCGGGGCTGGTTTATATAATGCCGCAATCGTTTTACTGATATTACGTTTCTTGAGTCGATTTCTTGAAGACCAGGGCATTGCAGACCTGCATTTCAGGTGGCAGAAAAAGACAGTCTGTATGCTAAAGAAACAGCTGTCCTGGATGCAGTGGTTAATTATTCCCTGTACCTTTTTTATGCATATGACTTCAGCGACTCATGAAACTGAGCACAGTGATAGTCTGGGGCGTTTGGCACTGATTGTTTTTATTATGGTCGTGGGCCTTTTTACACTGCGCTTATTGCGGGTAAATAATGGCATTTTAGAAAACTATTTTATTAAAAACCATCAGCTATGGTGGGTTAGGCTACGCTATTTATGGCTTGTGGTTTGTGTTGGCATTCCCGTGGTTATATTGGGTTTTACCGTTATGGGATATTATGTCAGCGCACTGGAATTAGAGCAAAAAATCATCATGACCCTTCGTGTCACTATTATCGCCATTATTGTGTATAGCATCATAATACGCTGGCTAGGCTTAACGAAACGAGAGCTGGCTTTAAAAAATGCGCGTAACCAGCATAAGGCAGATGAATTAAATGCTCAATCACCGGATGTAGTAGCGGTGGATACAGTGATCGTGCCTGATGAGACCTTGCTCAATATACCTAAAATCAACGCACAAACTGAAAAAATTGTAAATGTATTAGTGAGTACAATGCTTTTGCTTAGTTTCTGGTTGATTTGGAGAAATATATTCCCCGCCTTTTCATTCACTGATAATATTACTTTATGGCAACACCTTGTTGTTGCCAATGGCCAGGAAAGCTTACAGGGAGTAACCTTAACTAATTTATTTCTTGCCGGTCTGTATATCTTTCTTATCGGTATTGCGGTTATAAATTTTCCAGGGGTCATGGAAATGTTTGTCTTTAGACATCTAGAGGTAGAAGCGGGGAGCCGCTATGCGGTAAACCAGCTGGCCAAATATTTTCTGATCACCATGGGCTTTATATCCATAGCCAGTGAGCTAGGTGGAAGCTGGGCGCAAGTGCAGTGGTTAGTTGCTGCGCTGACAGTGGGGCTGGGTTTTGGCCTGCAAGAAATTTTTGCCAATATGGTTTCCGGCATTATTTTATTGTTTGAGCGTCCTGTTCGGGTGGGAGATACGGTGACGGTCGATAATATTACCGGTAGGGTGGCGCGTATACAAATGCGCGCAACAACCATTACCGCATGGGATCATATAGTCCTGGTTGTTCCGAATAAAATGTTTATAATCAATCAGTTAATTAACTG
>DAOVWV010000024.1 GCA_030636485.1 Methyloprofundus sp. | reverse complement strand
TACTTGTTGTTTTTGAGCTAATGTCCAAGAACCTCAGCACTCGCGTTGTTATCTTGCTCAGCAGTATCGTTGTCTGATTCTTGCTTAAGTGCATCAAGCTGGTGGGGTAGCACAACTGCTCCATTTCTTTCCGGATATCATCATTTTTCGCCATTGTTATCCCCCTCAATTATTTACCTCTCCGGATATGTTGTTAGTTGTTATACTCCAGTCTGTAGAAGACCATTTTTTATACCTTATTTATCTTTGTTCTAGGCTAGAAAGTGGTTATGAAAATCATTGGGTGTTATTAGCTAACAGCATCATTATGTGAAAACAGTAACCAACTTGTAAAATTATCTTCATTACAATCTCTCGCTTAAAATCAGGGAAACGGGGCTTGGCAATTGATGGGCTTTAACCCGACAGCTGTCAAATCAGTAAATTAGTTCTAACGAAGCGGTGTGTGTTGGGATTTGTATTATTCGTTTCATATGTGAATAAACTTTGATGACAGGGTTTCCAATATTTCATGAGGTAGAATGGCTAGTAGCCTATAGTGATTTCTAGTGAGACTATACTCAATTAACAAGGTTTTAAATATACTAAAAGCGACAAATTCCATGCAATTGCTGATAGTTTCTAAAAGGATGCTGGATGCAATTGAAGAGTACATAAACTACTTTTTGTGCAAGCTCTACAATTAGACGCATTGAATCTTAGAGCAAGAAGCTTTAAATTAAGGGGATCGTGAAATTTCATGTGATTTTGAACCCTGAAACTTGAGTTATTTATTAACCACCGACCCACATAGCTTTACTGCATATAGTTCTTTTGTACCGACTGATAAAATCCAGATATACTGTCACCAAGCATTCGCCGCCCTATAAAGTATTTAACACTGCTACCGAAACCAGCGACTGCATCAGAAGAAGCACGGGTAACCTGCACAACAATAGACTCGTCACTATTGGGGATTAACATGCCCAGCCCTTGTTGTCCATTCAGTGTATGACTAACATAAAAATACGTTACTGCCATTACTTCAGCTCCATTTTCCTGAAGTGCCATGCGATGTTCTAATGCAAAAGCCAGCTGCCCTTGAATATTCATTTTCAACAAAATAAAGCGTTCCTGCAAACCAGTTGGTTTATATTGCGGATAATTATTCAAGGCTTTATAAAACTCAGGAAAGGACTGCCTAATTGTTGGTAGGATTTCTTGGCGGTTCTTGCTGAGGTAATCACCAAGCTTGTATTGTTTGCTAGCCGAGCGTTGATAGGGAGCTATCAGTGCGGGACCACCTTGCCGATAGGCTTTATAGCGTGATTTCAGCAGGTGGTGTAATTGCGTGAGTATTGCGGCACTTCCTAGCGCATCCGTTTTCGCGAGCTCATTAAATGCCTTGATTTCATCAGCACTTAAATTCAATGTATTTCCTGGTTCGGCAGCTAGAAACTTACCCATCTCCTGTTGTTCTTTTGCTGTTAGCTGCAATTCTGGAAAATCGGCATCAGGACTAATAAATTGATAGCTTACGATATCATCAGGCTTATCAATAAATAAGCCTTTTAGAAAATCCTTGCGCAGTTGTTCAGAGTCCTTGTTAAGTTTGAAAGCAACAGCCACCGCCATTTCTTGATCTGAACGTTTTTTAAGCATTCGCTTTATGAGTTTGCCACTCAATACAGCTTGCTTTTCCTGCACGGAAAACCCAAGCTGATTAAATATTTCATTAACAGTGATATCCGCTTGGGCGATATTTGTCTGTAATAAAAAAAAGCCCCCTAGTGTTGCAGCAATAATTTTTGTAGAAAATTTGTGGCTAGTCGATTGCATCGTAATTTTAACTCCCTAAAGTTATGGGGTTTGAAACAAAACAAACAGCCCTCCACCCCTACCGCAGGCTATTATGCCTGTATTGATCGGTACCATGATAGTAATCTTTTAGAAAATATTTAATTTGTCGTTTTTTGTATATTGAAAGCATAATTAAATGAATATACTCTTAGAGGTAAAATTATATTAGATCCTGAATCTTACTTTCGGCACTTTACCTCTTTAAGGTTTTCATGGAGATACCTTATGTCCTACAAGTTTGCAGGAATTGATTAAAAACCTACCAATATAAAACTAAATGGAACACCTAATAAACACACAAATCTCACTAACTGCATTTTCTCTATGTTGTATGCTGTTAGTTGGTTGCACAGATAAACCTAAAAATCAGGTGGAAAAGCCTCTACGGCCAGTAGAAGTCATGCTTTTATCCTCAGGGACCGATAAGACAGAAGCACAGTTTACTGGTGTTTTACAAGCCGCAGAACGCGCTAATTTAGCTTTTCGTGTTCCTGGGCAATTGGAAGAAATTCTCGCCAAAGAAGGATTGTCTGTCAAAAAAGGAGAGCTACTCGCTAAGTTAGACCCACACAATTTTGAGATCGCAGTGGCTACCTTTGAGGCTAACCTGCTCAAGGCTGAAGCCGGCTATAAATTTGCTCTGATACATGATCAAAGAGTCAATGCCGCTGCACTTGATAATGCCATTGCGACAATCAAGCTGGAACAGTCAGCAGCTGAATTAGCAAGCGCAGCGGCAACTATAAAGGTCATTAAACAGGGCTTACAGAGAGCAAGGAATGCGCTGAGCTATACTCGGTTGACGGCACCTTTCTCGGGAGTTATAGGGAAAGTCAAACCCAAAGCCTATGAACAGGTTCTTCCTGGAGTTCCTGTTATTACTTTACAGAAACAAGGTAAACTCGAAGTAGTCGTTGATGTATCAGAAAGGTTATTACAACATTTTTTCCTCGGTCAACAAGGCATCGTGCATTGGCAAGGTGGGGATCGTGAAATTGCAGCAAAGGTGACAGAAATCTCTTCAGTAGCGGGTTTAATATCCCGAACATATGATGTCACCATGCGCTTTAACGAAGCCACCCAGGGTCTAACTCCTGGTAAATCTGTTCTGGTCAATATGCCTTTAGTGCAGGCAAGTAATTCTTTCTGTATCCCTTATTCAGCAATTTTACTAAAGGGTAAACAGGCCAGCATCTTTATTGTCACGAATAAAACAGCACAGCAACGCCCAGTTAAAATTGTATCTACCTTACAAAATCAAGCTTGTGTACAGGGGGATTTTCAGGGTGATGAAATGATCATCAGTGCGGGTATTCATTTTTTAAAAGAGGGTCAGCAAATCGGTAAGCTGATCCCTGCTCAATAGGGGAAAATGATGAATCTTGCTGAATTTGCAATTCGCCAACGCGTATTCGTTGCTTTTTTTACGGTACTCTGTGTTATAGCAGGTATTATTTCCTATTTTGATCTAGGTAAACTGGAAGATCCTACTTTTACAGTTAAAAGTGCTGTGGTCGTGGTTCTCTACCCCGGTGCTTCGGCGAATGAAGTGGAAAATCAGGTCACTGAAAAATTGGAAGTCAAACTTCAGGAGATGGGGTCACTGTGGAAACTCCGCACCCTATCGCGCCCTGGCAGTGCGATGATTTTCCTAGACCTCTATGATGAGTACAAAACAGACCGACTACCGGAACAATGGGAATTACTACGGCGTAAAGTCAATGATGTAAAGCTGGAATTACCTCCCACCGCCCAAATAAGTATTGTGCTGGATGAATTTTCTACCGTATACGGTATGATTTTTTCAGTCTATGGTGATGGTATAGAATATGCTGATCTACGAGACTATGCCAAAGAACTGCAACGCCGTATCAAAACAGTTGAAGGCATCGCAAAAATAGTGATGCATGGTGAAAGAAAACGGGTCGTTAATGTTGATCTTCGCGTTGAAGACCTGGCTCGCTGGAAACTCTCTACAGCCCAGGTACTGACTCAACTAGTTGGTCAGAATATGATGGAACCTGGGGGACGGTTTATCGCTGGTAGCGAACGTATCCGTGTTGCTATAAGTGGCTCTTTCCAGACTCTGGATGATATACGTGACATGACGATACGCGGCGGTATCGGTGAGCTAGGAAAAGGCATTATTAGGCTAGGTGATGTCGCCGACATCTCTCTGGATTATCAAACACCCCAACTGACGGAAAGCCGCTATAACGGTTACCCAGCCGTTACTCTGGCCGTCAGTCCACGTGAAGGCATTAATGTTGTCTCGCTGGGTGATACGCTGCAAAAGGTCATTGCCGATTATCAACAGGAGTTGCCGTTAGGCGCAGAAATTGGCATTTCTGCTTTTCAACCCGGTGAAGTTGAAAAGTCGATCAGCGATTTTTTTATTAACCTTTTAGAATCTATCATTATCGTTGTCGCCATCCTGTTAATTTTTATGGGCTGGCGTAGTGCAGCTATCGTAGGTAGTACGCTGATACTGTCTATTCTATGCACCTTGATTTATATGCTACTGAGTGACATTGCCCTGCAACGAGTGTCGGTAGGTACATTTATACTAGCCTTGGGTATGCTAGTCGATAATTCCATTGTGATAACCGATATGTTCTCCACCAAGTTAAAAAATGGTATGGATCGCCTGGAGGCAGCAAGTAGTTCAGTAAAAGAAACTGGAATGCCTCTACTGGCGGCTACAGTTATTGCATTTACAGGCGCAAGCCCCGTCTTCTTTTCTACCACCGATTCAGGTGAATTTTCTATTTCTGTTTTTCAGGTACTGTGTAGCTCTTTACTTCTTTCCTGGGTTATTGCGATGACGGTAACACCTCTAATGTGCTGGAAATGGCTAAAGACTGATGTCGTGAAAGAGGAAGAAAATTCCCAAGAAAGTCAAGTGATGCAAAAATATAGAAAGGCTGTTCACTGGACTATTAATTCACCCAAAAAAACAATCATGATGGTCGCCCCTCTTCTAGCAATGACTCTACTGATTGCCAAGGATCTCCCTGTAAATTTCATGCCTTATTCTGACCGTCCCCTTATATTTCTGGATTACTGGCTACCCAATGGGAGTAAAACTGAGCAGACTTCAGCAGATATGCAAAAAATTGAACAATGGCTACTGAAACAACCTCAGGTAAAAGATGTGAGCACTTTTATCGGTGAATCTTCCCCGCGTTTTTCAGTGACAGTGGAGCCTGAGCCTCTGGATTCCAGTTATGGGCAATTTCTCATCAATGTAAATGACTATGCGGAGATCAATTCACTGGTCAAGTCAGGTGATATCTGGCTACGCGAGAATTTCCCCAATGCTGAACCCCGCTTTCGTAACCTTAAACTTGCGACTAAAGACAAGTTCAGTATTGAAGCACGATTTTCCGGCTCCGACCCAGAAGTGTTACACCAGTTAAGCCGTCAGGCTCAAGATATTCTGGCTAAGCATCCGCAGACAAAATATATCCGCGACGACTGGCGACAGCAATCTACTGTACTTGTTCCTATATTGAATCAGGAAGAAGGTAGACGATCAGACCTTAACCGCATCGACATTGCTGCGGCCATACAGCGATCTACCGATGGGTTTCCCATTTCCATTTTTCGTCAGAACGACCGGTTGATCCCTATTAAAATTCGCAGTCCTAATTCAAATATGGGCAATCTGGATTCTATTCCTGTGCGTTCCCTACTCGGCGGGCATGGCGCTCCAATGGGTCATTTAGTCAGTGAATTTAAACTGGAAGGTGAAGAGTCCATGATCTGGCGACGTAATCGCATACCGACCATTTCAGCTCAAGCGGATATTCAGCAGGGTGTTATTGCCACAAAAGTACAAGGTGAGATTGCTGCGGATATTGAAGCGATGACACTCCCCACAGGCTATACGATGGAATGGGGGGGGGAATATTATGAGGCACGTCGTGCGGTGATCGATGTCTTTTCCCAGCTCCCCAAAGCAGCGTTAATTGGCCTCATTATTATGGTCGCCTTATTTAACGGTTTTTTGCAGCCTGCTATCATTCTCATTACCTTACCGCTGGCATCAATAGGGATTGTTGCCATGATGATGCTAACCGGACAACCTTTCGGTTTTATGGCACTCGTTGGAGCTATTTGCCTTTCCGGTATGATTACTAAAAATGGTATTGTGCTTCTTGATCAGATCGAAATATTTCGTAAAAAAGGGCTGTCAATCAAAGAAGCTGTAGAAACAGCAACACTGGATCGTACCATGTCGATCAGTATGGGGTCTTTAACCACACTACTCGGTATGATTCCACTCTTATCAGACCAGCTGTTTGGGCAAATGGCAGCCTGCATTATTGGTGGCCTTGCGGTCGCTACGATTTTGTCGCTTTTTATCATGCCGGCCTTATATATCATTTTTAACGCAAGTAAGATCCAGGCAGAACAAGGAGGAGTCAGTTGATGCAAATATCTAACTTATTTTTTATCCTACCCATTTTTGCAATCAGCGCCTGTGCGCCTGAGTATAAAAAACCAGATACCCGGGTGCAGGATGTATACCTCAGCCAGGAAATGGCGAAAGGTACGAGTACAGATAGTGAACTGAGACTGGATTGGTGGCATCATTTTAATGATCCCGTACTAAATAAACTCGTTAGCGATGCGCAGAAGCAAAATATTCCCATTCAGGTGGCAGTGGAACGCATCCAGGCGGCACGTTCTTTTCAGACGGCAATTGCTTCGTTTCGGATACCCAGTCTAAATGTTGGGGCTGGCTTTCAAGCGACTCAATTCAGTAGAAATAGCCCGCTTGTGGGCCCCTTATTAAACTTTAAAAATCCTATAACAGGTACAACGGGGCTTATTAATCGAGAGAATTCATCTGTCTTTACAGGTATCTCAGCGAGCTGGGAACTTGATCTCTTTGGCCGTATCAAAAAAAGAGCAGAAGCAGCGGGTATACGCGCTGAGCAGGCAGAAATTTTTCGCAGAGGTCTGGTGATTATCATGACCTCTGATGTGATTAACAACTATCTACAATTGCGTGGTGCACAGAGCCGACTGGATATTGTCACAAAAAATATTGATCAGCAAACTCAAGTAATGGCTTTTATACAAAGTAACTACAATGCAGGGCTAATATCCGGACTTGAGCTTTCACGAGCAAAGGCTCTACTTTCGTTAACTGAGTCAACTAAACCGCTACTGGAAACAGCCGAGAAGGTTCATGCATTCAGATTAGCGACTTTACTGTATCGACCATCAAGCGAAATACTTGAATTGCTTGCCGAACACAAGGGACTTCCCACTTTGGAAGGCATTATCCCCGTAGGCTTACCTTCTGATCTTCTTAAACGGCGACCCGATATCGCGATTGCTGAGCGGGAAATGGCACTCACTAATGCAGAAGTCGGTGCCGCAATAGCGGCAAGATACCCTCGGTTTTTCCTGAAAGCGGGGGTTGGTGTTAATGCGAAAGATATCACTGATCTCTTTGAAGAAGCATCCACGGTCTACGGTGTGGGAGTGGGAGTCCGATGGAATATTTTTGATGGTGGCTTACGTAAAGCGCTACAGAATATTTCAGAAAGTAATTTTCGTGCTGCCGCACTACTCTATGCACAATCGGTGCATAAAGCTATAGGCGAAACAGAAGCTATGCTGGTTAACTACGGTAATATCCAGCGTTTTGCGAGACTGGTCAAAGAATCGGATAAACAGGCTGAAATATCAGTGACCAAGGTTAGCTCCCTATATGAAGCGGGGTTAATAGACCATCTTGCCGTACTCACGGCTCAACAGCAGAAAAATCAGGTTTCCGACCTTGAGGTGATTTCTCGCCTTCAGATAGCCAGTTCCGTTGTTTTACTTTATAAGTCATTGGGTGGAAATTGGGAAGAAGATACACCGAAATTTGATGAAAATAAAACTGAGTGGTGGTAATACATAGACCTATCAAGGGATAAACCTAAAAACCTGTAGTGCGCGGCTTCAGCCCGCCTTTGAAATAAACGCGTAGGCGCACTGAAGCTACGCCCTACAGGTTTTCAATTAGTCCCGTGTTATAACGGCAGTCATAAAACACATTTTAAATTTTGGGTGCTCTTATATTGAATAATCTAAATTTGAGGCAAAGTGTAAAGGCTCGTTTACCTTAAAACACAGGGGTAGTTAAAGATTATCTGTATATGCTCATGGAAAATGATTTCATCCAGCTTGTCTTGCACATTAAAACATTCCCTGAGCAATAAAACCGCACAGACCAATCATTTTTAGCAAGAATGGATCCGATACTTTACGCATTCACCACTTTGGGTTCCCGGAAAAACAATGCAAAACAATCCGAAATTCTTTTTTCTACTGTACAGAATGCTAATGGTTGCAATCATTGTACTATTAGTTACGGCTTGTTCCGGTACCCGATATTTAATGCCTACACCTTATATCTATGATGGAAATAAAAGTGCTGGATTTGAAACACTCAGTCTACCATTACGAACTAAGAGCATAGACCTGCTTTATGTGACAGATCGAAAGCCAGAAACCAATGCCGGAAAAACTTTTGCTTATGGGTATAAGCGTTCACTGTCCATGGCCTTTGGTTCGGTAACGGTTATTCTTGGCATGGACACGAACTGGAATCAATTAATTAAAGCAAGTCAGACAAGTAATAGACACCGGAAGATTAAATTAAACATCGGGAACGTAATTGAACAGGGTCGCTATCCATACACGCCCTATCCGCTGTTGAAGGATGAAGATGGCTTAGTCAGGCAAGACCCCGCGGCATTTATTTCCTTTGATACCACGAATAGTAAATTTCAGGCGGAATTAAACCGGCGTTTAGCTATTGCTCCCAAGAAAGAAGTATTCATCTATATTCATGGGTACAATAATTCCTTTACTACGGCAGCCTATACCTTGTCTGAATTATGGCATTTCAGCGGTAGGGAAACCGTGCCGATTCTTTACACCTGGCCTGCGGGGCGTGGAGGTTTTTCTGGATATGGCTATGATCGGGAATCAGGTGAATTTACGATTTTTCATCTTAAGCAATTTTTACAGTCTTTAGCTGCAAATCCAAAAATAGAAAAATTGCATATTTTAGCGCATAGCCGAGGAACTGATGTCATTTTATCCGCACTCCGTGAGCTATTTATTGAAGCAATAGCCTTAGGAAATGACCCTCACTCATTTTATCGTATTGCTAATTTGATCCTGGCAGCCCCGGATTTAGATATCGAGGTAGTATCTCAACGACTAACAGCGGAGCGTATAAGTCTAAACATTGAGAATATGACTATCTATACATCTTCTCAAGACAGGGCGATACGACTTTCTGGCTTATTATTTGACAGCATTTCCCGAATGGGGACTCTTGTTACAAATGACCTGAACAGGAAAAATGAATTTTTCAGACTTATGGCAGGGCAATTAATGAGCTTAAATAATGTAAACTTTATTGAAATGCGAGGAAAAACAGATTTTTTCGGACATGGTTATTTTTATAATAATCCTGCCGTCAGTTCCGATTTAATTATGCAATTGCGATATGGTGCAGCACCCGGAAAAGAGTATGACAGACCCATTAAGCCGTCGGGGCCTAATAGCTGGGTGATTGCTGATGATTATTATATAAAACTAGAATAATAGCATCTAACACTATGAACAAATATTTAAGTACAAAACCCCATACTATATTATGATTTTCTTGATTGTCAGTGGCTGTACAACAGCGTTCCAATCAGTGACACCTCAATCTCCATATTTCGAGGCTTTGTATGGGCCATCGAAGCCTAAACAACGTTTTTTACTTACTCTTTATCTTGGTTCACTTGCGTAGTATTAAGACTCACCAGGCGAGCCACTAGAACAGTAAGATAAACCTGCCCTATAACCGCCTCAAGGGCAGACAGGTTTTTGGCCCATGGTGTCACAGGGGTGATATCACCATAACCCAGAGTAGTCAGGGTAACTATGCTGTAATACAGCATGTCCATTATTAAGGCCTGAGGCTCATTGACTAATTCAGCAAGGGTAAAGCTACCAGGTGCCAGAGTTTCTAGTACTAAATAAGCCATGCCCCAGGCGACACCTAATGATAAATAAATACAGATTGCAGCATTAATGGTATGTTGGCTAACCTTTTTCACCTGCAATATAAAGGAGAGCAACTCGTAACTGCAGAACAACAATATACTAATACCCAATAAATAGCTTGCCACCCATAGATATTTCTCCAGATAAATCCAATATAACCAGCGCAGTATAATTGCTGGAAGGCCAAGTAACAGTGCGAATATCATGTACTGACGGTGTATGGACAAAGCATAGGCCGTTGTTCCCACCACGATGGAAAACACAAGGTCACTCAAGAACGTAAGTAGTTTCTCATTGCCTGAAAAAAATGGCTGTACCAGAAATAATACAAGTAAGACTACCAATAACAAGGTAAAACGCTTCTCTTTATCCTGCACGTTCGATATTTTTATATTTTTTTGCTTCATAATAAAAGTTATTATTAATTCATTCTGCACACTACTCACACTAAATGAAAGAATTCGGAAACCCATGTCAAAAAAACCGATTGGTCACATGGTGAGTCATTTTTATCCTTTACCCAGCCTCAAAATAAATACATACAAAGCATGGTTTATTCACATGGATTGAAGACTATTTGGGAGTGTAATTCTTATCTCTCAATGGCCTTCTATTTAAATTAGTTTGGCTACGCCGTTTATTTTGTATCGAAGTGAATAACTTCAGAAATTATTTATCTCAATATGGGTATTATTAGGACCTAGAGAGTCAAAATATATCGTAATACACTGAAATTAATAAATTTAAAATCTCTTCAATATCTGTTAGTGAATTTTTAATAGCTGAGTAATTTCAATTACTTTAAAAAATTTTGTATGTGTTAAAACTATAAATTTCATGAGAACTTTTAACTCTCAAGTTAGGACAATCTTTTTTATGGGAGGGGATATATACTTGGAAACCTTGAAGGGTAGTACTGAGGAAAGCACCCTTTATTGCCTTACTTTTGCAAGTGTATCAGAGGGTCTTTCTCCAAAGACTTTTCTGTATTCCCCGGCAAAGCGCCCCGTATTCATGAATCCGTACTGTACTGACAATGTTGTTAAACTAATAGCCTTATCAGGGGCGCTGCTTATGATCGCTCTTCGTATTGCATTAAGGCGGTGCAACTTGATCAACTTGCCTGGCGACATATGAAATACCCTGTGGCAGATGCGCTCCAGTGTGCGCAAACTTTTGCAGGTGATCTGGCAGAGATCTGCTATCTGTATGATTTCCGCATTGTAGGCTCGAAGATATTCTTTGATCAACAATGCCGACTGAAAATAATCACAACAGTCAAAATTAGCGCCTACTTGGTCTTTACTCATCATATAAGCTACCTCTGTAACAATATGGTTGTAGAGCAGGTCGCCCCTCATGTTTGTAAGCACCTCCTCATCACAGTGCAACACATTATCTACAATGGCGTTAATATGGGATAAAAAACACCGATGAAAATCATCATGTTGCTGATGAATAGTGTTAAAGTGCTTCGACAAATTTACACCGAGCACTTCAATATCACTCATTTGTAACTGTATCGCTGCCCAGCGGGTGTTAGCAGTTATAAGATGAATGCTGTCGGATTTTGAACTAAAAACTCCAAAGTCACCAGTCATTACTCGCTTACCATTGCAAGTGTTTGGTGTTTGACAATCTAGCATTATGCCAAGTGTAACAACGCCGGGCGTGTAGTTACCCTCTGAGAGAAGTGTAATGCCATTGGTAGCACAATTGAGTACACCTTTCCCTATTTTGACCTGAAAGAAATCCGAATTTAAATCCCCCCT
>DAOVWV010000141.1 GCA_030636485.1 Methyloprofundus sp. | reverse complement strand
GAAAAGAAAAGATGTAGAACGTTATAAGTCGTTAATTGCACGCCTAGGTCTACGTAAATAAAACCTAAGTAATGAAAAGCGGTCATGATTGACCGCTTTTTTATTGCCTTATTTCTGGGTTGAATAGCCAATAATAAAATCCAGTCTTTAATACATAGGAAAAACAATAGTGAATCTGAACCCAATCAGAAAAGAATTTCAATACGGTGAACAGCTAGTTAGCATTGAAACAGGTGAAATTGCACGCCAGACAAGTGGCGCAGTGATGATCGATGTTGAAGGCACGACGCTTTTAGTTTCAGTTGTTGGTAAAAAAGAAGCAAATGGTGGGGATTTTTTTCCACTGACTGTGAATTACCAAGAGAAAGCGTATGCAGCTGGTAAAATCCCAGGTGGATTTTTTAAACGTGAAGGTCGTCCGACAGAAACAGAAACTTTAACCTGTCGCTTGGTCGATAGACCGATTCGTCCTTTATTTCCTAAAGGGTATACTAACGAAGTTCAGATTATTATCACGGTTGTTTCTTTAAACCCTGAAGTTGATCCTGAAATTCCTGCGCTAATAGGCGCGTCTGCGGCTTTAGCCGTTTCTGGACTACCTTTTAATGGGCCGGTTGGGGCTGCACGGGTTGGCTACATTGATGGCGAATATATTTTAAACCCAAATAAAGAACAATTAGAAGGCTCATTGCTAAACTTGGTGGTTGCGGGGACAGAGCACGCTGTCTTGATGGTTGAGTCCGAAGCGGATAACTTGACTGAAGAAGTGATGTTAGGTTCGGTGTTGTTTGGTCATGAGCAAATGCAGGTGGCGGTTACAGCGATTAATGAATTTGCTGCTGAAGTCAATACACCGTTGTATAACTGGGTTGCTCCAGTCGCTGATACAACATTAGAAGCTTTGGTAAGCAGTGAAGTTGAAGCGTCTATTGCGACGGCTTATCAGATTGCAGTGAAGCTGGATCGTCAGGATGCCTTAAGCGACATTAGAGCGGCAGTTGTTGAAAAGCTGACGGCTGATGAGCAGTATGAAGAATCAGCGATACGTGACATTATCGAAGACATTGAAAAAAGAGTGGTACGCTCGGCTATTTTAAGTGATAAAAAGCGTATTGATGGTCGTGAACTGGATGTTGTTAGACCGATTGCGGTACGTACTGGTGTACTAAACCGTACTCATGGTTCGGCATTGTTTACGCGTGGTGAAACACAGGCATTAGTGGTTGCAACGCTAGGTACTGAGCGTGATGCACAGATTATTGATGCATTGGCGGGCGAGTATAAAGAGCCGTTTATGTTGCATTACAATTTTCCTCCATACAGTGTTGGGGAAACAGGTTTTGTGGGTTCACCTAAACGTCGTGAGATTGGTCATGGTCGTTTGGCAAAGCGTGGTGTTGCCGCTGTTATGCCGGATATGACTGAATTCCCTTATACCATCCGTGTGGTATCAGAAATTACCGAATCAAACGGTTCTAGCTCTATGGCTTCTGTTTGTGGAACTAGCCTGGCATTAATGGATGCAGGTGTTCCTCTTAAAGCGCCAGTTGCGGGTATCGCAATGGGCTTGATCAAAGAAGGCGATGAATTTGCTGTATTGTCTGATATTGTCGGTGATGAAGATCATTTAGGCGATATGGACTTTAAGGTAGCAGGTTCTGAGCAAGGTATTACTGCTTTGCAAATGGATATCAAAATTGATGGTATCACCTCAGAAATCATGAGCACTGCTTTAGAACAGGCAAAAGCAGGGCGTTTGCATATTTTAGATGAAATGAATAAGGCATTATCGACAACTCGTGAAGAGATGTCAGATTATGCACCAAGAATCATTACCTTTAAAATTGATCCTAGCAAAATTCGTGAAGTCATCGGTAAAGGTGGTGCAACGATTCGTGGTATTACTGAACAGACAGGTGCGAATATTGATTTAACAGATGACGGCACAGTCAATGTCTCTTCTGTTGATAAAGCCGCTGGAGAAGCCGCGAAGAAAATCATTGAAGAAATCACCGCTGAAGTAGAAGTGGGTAAAATCTACGAAGGTAAAGTCGCTCGTTTAATGGATTTTGGTGCTTTTGTAACGATTCTTCCAGGTAAAGATGGTCTGGTACATATTTCGCAAATCACTAATGAGCATGTTGACAAAGTCAGCGATAAATTATCAGAAGGTGATGTTGTTAAGGTCAAGGTTCTGGAAATTGACCGCCAAGGCCGTGTAAGATTAAGCATGAAAGAGGTTGGCAAAGAAGAAGGCTAGTTTACTTCGACTTAGCGACAAAAAAGGGCCGTAAGGCCCTTTTTTTATGGGAAATGAAGTTGCTCGTTTATTAGTGTGATGGAAGATTAATCAGAAGATGCTTTAGGGGCGAGGGTTTAATAATCCCTGTAAATTCTCAATGCATTTCATAACCGTAACCACTGGAAGAATAAAATCCATTAATTAGAATATGCTGGTATAGATGTTGTTATTTAACTTGTTGATTTTTAAGTTTAATTCATATTAAATAATTGCCCTGTAAAAAATAGCGACCGTACTCACGTCACTTTTAAAAAAAATGCAATGACGAAAGAGAGAATGTGGATTAAAATACTCTGTTAATTTAATTGTATGGTTTTGCATTTGTAGAAGACGATTTTGATAAGTGCCGGTAGGTATCATGTCAAATCAAAGCCTCATTAAGTAGCTATGGCAACCCGAAAGTTTGCTGGGAAATGTACGCATTTCTGCTAATAACCTTGTAGAAATATATGGGGGGGCTGTAGCTACTGCCAACAATATATACATTCTTTAGTTTTCAGATCTTTCAATGACAAAATTTATATTTATTACAGGTGGTGTGGTTTCTTCGCTAGGTAAAGGAATTGCGGCTTCGTCTTTAGCGGCTATTTTAGAAGCGCGTGGTTTAAAAGTAACCATGACAAAATTAGACCCCTATATTAATGTTGATCCTGGCACGATGAGTCCTTTTCAACATGGTGAAGTCTTTGTGACCGAAGATGGTGCAGAAACGGATCTGGATTTAGGGCACTATGAGCGTTTTATTACCACGCCATTGACCAAGAAAAATAACTTTACCACTGGGCAGGTTTACGAGAGCGTGCTGCGCAAAGAGCGTAAAGGTGATTATTTAGGGGCAACCGTTCAGGTTATTCCGCATATCACCAATGAAATGAAGCGCCGTGTTTATGCCAGTGCAGAAGGCATGGATGTTGCCATTATTGAAGTGGGTGGTACGGTAGGCGATATTGAGTCTCTGCCTTTTCTGGAAACGATTCGTCAAATTGGTGTCGAATTAGGGCGCGATAATGCCTTGTTTATTCATCTGACTTTAGTGCCTTATATTAAAACAGCTGGGGAAATAAAGACCAAACCCACGCAACACTCGGTTAAAGAATTACGTACCATTGGGATACAGCCGGATATTTTAATCTGTCGTTCCGAGCGACGCATTCCTTTGGCTGAACGGCAAAAAATTGCTTTATTTACCAATGTGCCTGAAAAAGCGGTTATTTCTGCCATTGATGCCGATACTATTTATCGCATTCCTTTATTATTAAATGAGCAGGGGCTGGATGATCTTGTGGTTAATCAACTGCGTCTTGATGTGCGACCCGCCGACTTGTCCGAATGGGAAGCGGTTGTCGATGGTTTGACTCACCCTGAAGACACGGTAACGATTGCGATTGTAGGCAAGTATGTGGATCACAGTGATGCCTATAAGTCCTTAAGTGAGGCATTGACTCATGCGGGTATAAAAACCCGTAATGTGGTTAAAATCAAATATGTTGACTCTGAGCTGATTGAGAATGAAGGGACTAACCCATTAAAAGGCGTTGATGCAATTTTAGTGCCGGGTGGGTTCGGTGAGCGTGGTGTAGAGGGTAAGATTGCAACAGTACGCTTTGCCAGAGAAAACGGTGTTCCTTATTTAGGCATTTGCTTAGGTATGCAATCAGCCGTGATTGAATTTGCACGTAATGTTGTTGGCTTGGAGGGCGCGCATAGCACCGAATTCCTACCTGATAGTCCGCATCCGGTCATTGGCTTGATTACCGAATGGAAGGATCATGAGGGGCAGGTGGAAATACGTAATGAAAATTCAGACCTGGGGGGGACGATGCGTTTAGGGGCGCAAAAATGTCGTTTGCAGACTGATTCGTTAGTGTTTGAATTGTATCAGAAAGATGTGATTACTGAGCGTCATCGTCACCGCTATGAATTCAATAATAACTATATAGAAGCACTGGAGAAGGCAGGACTGCGTTTTTCCGGTAAATCTATGGATGGTCGCTTAGTGGAAGTTGTCGAAGTGGTCGATCATCCGTGGTTTTTGGCTTGTCAATTTCACCCGGAATTTACCTCGACACCTAGAAATGGGCATCCCTTGTTTTCAGGATTTATCAGCGCAGCAGCACAACATAAACAGAGTGAAAATAAATGAAATTATGTAATTTTGAAGCAGGATTAGATCAGCCTTTGTTTCTGATCGCGGGCACCTGTGTGATTGAAAGTGAGCAAATGGCATTGGATACTGCGGGCTTTCTTAAAGAACTGGCAGCCGAACTGAAGATTCCCTTTATTTATAAATCTTCATTTGATAAAGCCAACCGTTCTTCACATAAAAGTTACCGTGGTCCTGGTATCGAAGAAGGCTTGAGAATTCTGCAAAAAGTCAGGGAGGACATTGGGGTTCCGGTTCTTACTGACGTACATGAAGATACGCCACTAGATGAAGTGGCAAGTGTGGTTGATGTATTGCAGACACCGGCGTTCTTGTGTCGCCAGACTAATTTTATTCAGGCGGTTGCACAGCAAGGGAAGCCTGTTAATATTAAAAAAGGACAATTTTCTGCACCCTGGGATATGGTGCATGTGGTAGAAAAAGCCAAAGCGACGGGTAATCAGCAGATTATGGTGTGTGAGCGCGGTGTATCGTTCGGTTATAACAACCTGGTTTCCGATATGCGGTCTTTGGCCGTCATGCGAGAGACGGCTTGTCCGGTAGTGTATGACGCGACACATTCAGTGCAACTGCCTGGTGGACAGGGAGCGGTATCGGGTGGGCAAAGAGAACATGTGCCGGTGTTGGCACGCGCCGCGGTGGCGGCGGGTATATCCGGCATTTTTATGGAAACGCATCCTGATCCGGAAAAGGCCTTGAGTGACGGCCCAAATTCATGGCCACTGGCCAGAATGGGTGAACTGCTGGAAACGTTAATCAAACTGGATGCCGACGTTAAAGCAGCCGGGTTTATTGAAAATAGTTTGTAATACCGTAAAAAACAATTAATGGAGAAATAAATCAGCAATGAGTTCGACAATAAAAGAAATATGCGCACGCGAGGTGATTGATTCACGTGG
>DAOVWV010000073.1 GCA_030636485.1 Methyloprofundus sp. | reverse complement strand
TTGACCTTTGTGGTGCCGCAATTTACCGAAATGTTTGAAAGTGCGGGTAAGGAGCTGCCCATCTCTACCCAGATCGTTGTCGGTACGGCTGAATGGCTGCAAAGTTACTGGTGGGTTTTGTTTATTGTGGGGACAGGCACGTATTTTACCATGCGTTATGAGCTGAGTGTCGGGCCGCGTAAAGAGCAGTGGGACCGGCTTATTTTATCGATACCGATGTTTGGGGAGATCGTGCGCAATATGAATACTACGAATTTTACCCGGACTTTAGGCACCTTATTATCGAATGGCGTGCCCATATTAACGGCTCTAGGCATTGTCAAAGGAACATTGAGTAACCTGGTGCTGATAAAGGCGGTTTCTGAGGCCGAAGACAACCTGAAACAGGGTAAGGATATGTCCAGTGCGCTGATTGAGTCGGGACAATTTCCTAAAATGGCAACCCAGATGATTAAAATGGGGGAAGAAACAGGTAAAATGGAAGAAATGCTGGTAAGAACGGCAAACACCTATGATAAGCAGCTAAAAATAACCATTGAACGTATGTTGGCAATGATGGAACCCATTTTGATTGTGGTGTTGGGTTTATTAATTGCAGGGATTATTATTTCCATTTTATCGGCTATTTTAAGTGTCAATGACTTGGCCTTTTAACACTGTTTTAAAATTAAATGAAGAGAAAAAAATGAAAAACAATATTAGGCAACGCGGTTTTACCTTAATAGAATTATTGGTTGTGTTGGCCATTATCGGGCTTTTGGCTGGATTGGTTGGACCTCAGGTGATGAAACATTTAGGTGGAGCCAAGACCAAAGCGGCAAAAGTACAGATTGAGGATTTGGCCGGTGCATTGGATATGTACCGTATGGATAATGGACGCTACCCGACGACTAGTGAAGGTCTGAAAGCTTTGGTAGAAAAACCATCAAGTGCGCGTAGCTGGAATGGCCCTTATTTACGTAAAAATAATGTGCCTTTAGACCCTTGGATGTATGATTATCGTTATGCAGCGCCAGGCGAGCATGGGCGTTTTGATTTATATTCCTATGGTGCTGATAATGCATCGGGGGGTGAGGGTGAAGATCAGGATATTAATAGTTGGGAATAATGCTGCGGGCAGGTTTTAAATCACACACTATAAAACCTATTTTTCAGAGAGGGTTTACATTAATAGAATTACTTATCGTGATTGTGATTATTGCTGCAACTGCAGCAATTGTCGCGCCTAATATCGGTTCCGGAAATCAGACAGCAACACTAAGTGGTGCGGCAAGGGAATTGTCATCTGCTTTGAGATTTGCCCGGGGGTATGCGCTGAGCAGGCATAAAGAAAGCACTTTATTGTTAAATCTGGATGATAATACTTATAAAATTACGGGTAAAGAAAAGTTATATAAGTTATCCAAAGACATTGAAGTGACTTTAGAAATCGCTGAAGCAGAACTTATTGATGAAAAACAAGGTGGTTTTCGCTTTTTTGCCGATGGCTCTTCGACAGGCGGACGGATAACGCTGGAGATTGCTGAAAATAAACGCCAGATAGATGTTAACTGGTTGACCGGGCAAGTGGAAATTGATGATGGCCAAGACGAATAATCAACAAGGGTTTTCTTTGCTGGAAATCTTAATTGCTTTTTCTATACTGGCTTTTTCCTTAAGCATTTTACTGAATATTTTTTCCAGTGGTTTACGGCGTACCATTATCTCGGAAGAATATCAGCAGGCCGTTATTATTGCACAATCAAAACTGGCTGCGGTGGGTGTGGAAAAAGAGCTGGAAAATGCAGCTGCACAGGGGAAAGTACAGGATAAATATGTCTGGTCTATCCATGTGCAGCCCTATAGTGTTGAGAATATGGGGTTGGATGACGACAGTGTTAAGCTATCGCCGTATTTGGTGACAGTCAGGGTTGAGTGGGCGGCAGGTAAAAATGATCGTCAGCTTGAATTAAGTACGCTTAAGCTGGCAAAAAAATCTTAAAACAGTGATAAAAACGAAACAGCCCGGCTTTACCTTGTTAGAAGTCTTACTCGGCATGAGCATTATGAGTATCATGATGCTGCTATTATTTGCCAGTTTAAGAATTTGTGTGCAAAACTGGAATGCCGGCGAGAGAAAAATAGCTCAAATTAGTCAGGCTGCGATAGTGCAGAATTTCTTACAAAATAAACTGCATGGAACTTTGCCTTTAGATGCTGATTTTCTTGAGGAAAAACAATTCTCGTTTCAGGGAGAGAAAGACAAAATACAGTTTGTAGCCGCGATGCCTGCCAGTGCAAGCCGTTTAGGTTTGCAGCTTTTTAATATGCGCATAAAAAAGTCAGTTGGGGCAGAAGGTTATGAGCTATTAGTGGATATTCAGCCATTTTTTCCACAAGGCGATGCCGAGGAGTGGAGTGAAGAACAGGTTGTTATTTTAAAGAAAGTACGCCATTTACAGTTCGCCTATTTTGGTGCTGATAGCGATGGTGCGCGTAGCAATGATATAGATGATCTTGACTGGCAAGATGACTGGCTAGAAAGAAAGGCCTTACCCCGTTTAGTGAGTATTGATATAGAATTAATCAATGGTGAGGTGTGGCCGCAATTGGTGGTTGCATTGAAGGTAGAAAGAGCCTTGGGGGCAAAAGCGGCAGGGGATCGTAACCCCTTTACGGGGGTTGTCGGTGGAAAATTTGTTAATCCATGATGAATAGTAGAGGTTTAGCGCTTATCGTCGTTTTATGGGTTATTACCCTGCTAACCATTATGGCGAGCAGCTTTTCCTTAACGATACAAAGAGAAACGGCGATTACATCAGGGCTAAAGGAAAGAGCGGAGGGTAGGGCTTTAGCTGAGGCTGGGATTAACTATGCCATTTTAATGCTGTTAACGACGAATAAGGAACTGCGCTGGCAAGCGTTTGGAAGCTTGTATGATATTGAATATGCAGGAAAAAAAGTGCGTATACAGATTTCTGATGAATCAGGAAAGTTGAATATTAACTTGGCGACCCAAGAACAATTGTTGCAGCTATTTAATTCATTCGCGATAGAGCAGGAACTCGCTGATAGTTTGGTGGATGCCATTATGGATTGGCGTGATAAAAATGATTTGCATCGGCCAAATGGTGCGGAAAAACAGCAATATGCAGTTGCGGATTTAAAATATGAGCCGCGTAATGGGGCTTTTAAAAGTATAGAAGAGTTGCAACTGGTCATGGGAATGAACGCAAAAATATATCAACAGATGGAAGGGATGGTGAGCATCTATACAAAAAACAAGCAAATTAACCCAACCACAGCAAGCCGAGCGATGCTTTTGACACTGCCGGATGCCAGCGAGGAGCAGGTTAATGAGTATTTACAGCAGAGAGTTGATAATGAGCGTAATGGTGAATCTGTTGTTCAGCCAGACTGGTTTAAAGGTAGCGCGACTAAAAGTAATATCTATATGATTATTTCTGAAGCAATGATAGATAAAAATATCACTGAAAAAATAATGGCGGTGATAAAAAAAACCAGATCGAAAAATGGCTTACCTTTTGAAATAGTCAAGTGGTCAACAGACTATCAGGTAGCATCATTATTTTTAGAGGCGAATGATGAAAGGATTGTAAATTAGCATGTTAAAGTTGGATAGCGAAATTGATATCGCTGGTTTTTTTAAATGGTGGGGAAGTCAGTTAAGTTTTCTTTTACCGCAGAAATTTCTTGATGCACTGGCACGCGGGAAAAGTTTAATCGTTGTGGAGGTCAAAGCGACAGCGATTAAGCTGAGCTATATTCAGCAGCAGCAGGCAACATTTTTGGGTGAATTTGAGTTTAATGATTTGGCTAAAGAAGAGCTGCATGGCCTGATTGCAAGTCATAGCCAATATAGTGATGCGCAGATTGTTTTGCGTGTGCCTGAACATCTATCAGTCGTTCAGGATGTCTACTTGCCTGCCGCCGCCGCTGATAACCTGCACCAGGTCATGAGTTATGAACTTGATCGTTACACGCCTTTTAATAAGGATCAGGTTTATTTTGATGTGGTGAAAATTGGACCTGCCAATAATAATGCGCTTATTCATTTGGTGCTAATATTAGTTCGGAAAACAAGCTTAGAGACTATGTATGAGCAGTGTTTGAGTTTGGGCTTGCAACCTTTTTATGCTGATTCAGCGGTGCATATTGATGTGCCGGATAAGGTGAATCATCAATATAACCTATTACCCAAGAACCTGTGTCAGACAGTCAGCAAAAAGCCTTTGTTGGTTATGCTAGGTTCAATGGTACTCATGCTTGTTTTATTAACGACCTTAATTTTTTTACCCTTAAAAGTGCTGGACGATAATCTGGCTGACTTAAAAAAGCATGTGCGTAAAGTAGAAAAAGTAGCGCTAGAAATAGAAGATTCTAAAAAAAGTATTGATTATTTATACCAGGCAACACAGGCAATTATTGATAAGAAAAACGCAGCTCCTTCAATGATAGAGCTAATAAATACCGTAAGTGAGGTTTTGAAGGATGATACCTGGGTGTCGAATTTACGTTATTTTAATAAAACGCTACAGTTATCCGGTCAGTCTGGGAGTGCTTCTAATTTAATTGGCTCTTTGGAAAAAATCCGGTTATTGAGTAATACCCGATTTATTTCTCCGGTGACCAAGGACAATAGGACGGGGCTGGAGCGATTTAAAATATCCACTGAAGTAATACAAAAAATAAGTGATGCAAATGCAGACACTGAATGATAAGCAACAACGTTGGCTGGCAATAGGTTTATTGCTGACCACTATTATGAGTATCGCTCTGTTGATATTTATGCCTTGGTATAATAGCCTGACTAAAACATTAGAGGATATCGATGAGCAGATATTTAGAGACAAACGCTACCAAAGGGTTATTGCGAGCCGCGAAGAGGTTTTAACGGAAATAGAACAAGGGCGTATAGAAATTAATTCCTTAGGGTATTTTAGTGCGCAAACCAAACCTTCACTTGCAGCGGCAGAATTACAAAAGCGCCTTAAAGAGATGGTGCAGAATGCTGATGGGGAGATCAGTAGTACTCAGGTATTACCTAATAAAGATGCGGACGGGCTGTTGCGCATCACCGTGAAGGTAAAGCTGACGGGTGATATGGAGATGCTAAGAAATTTGTTATTTGAAATTGATGTTGAAAAACCGTTGATGATGATTGAGAATCTTACCATTGTGCCAAGCCCGGCAAAGCGTAATAGAAAAACACGTAAAAGGGAACAGACCGGTAAAATTGTGGTCACGCTTGAGGTTTCAAGTTATATAAGGAAAGAAATGTGATGGCATCCATTAAGTGGGAGTATGCTGTAGCATTCTTTTTGGCCCTATGTAGTGTGCTATTGATTTTTTTGTTACTTGTGCAGGAGCATTATGTTGAAAGCTACCGTGTACAAATTTTTCAAGAGATAGAAAATGTTGAGAGTGCTGGTTTTGCGCTACAAGAAACGCCAGAGTCTCCGATAAGTGAACGCAGTCTAGAGGAATATAGTGAGCTGGTTGAGAGGCCGCTATTCTTTAATGAGCGTCGACCTATAGTGCCTGGGGAAGGCGCGGAAGAAGAGCCAGAAGTAGCAAAAAAAGCACTTAAAGAGATTTCGCTGAAACTTATTGGTATTATTAATATACCTGGTAGTGTATATGCACTTTTTCAAGATTCGAAAGCGAAGCCAGATGAAAATAAGTTTAAGCGTTTAAAGCAGGGGGGAAATGTAAATGGCTGGACACTCAAAGAGATAAAACCTGACCGTGTCATTATTTCTTCTGGAAAAGATACTGAGGAAATTTTATTAGCAAAGCCACGTACACATAAGAGGGCTTCTAAGCGGCGCGCCCCTACAAAAAAACCAAAAAGACCTAACCCTTTTAATCGGAAAACTAAAAAGTAAGAATGAATTCTTATCAAAAAACTATCAGCATTCTTTGTATGCTAGTGATCAGCAGCCTATTTTTGACTGCTTGTGAGTCGCTCAGTAACCTTCATTTGGGGCCAAAATTGGGTATTAAAATACCGATTGAAGAAGGTATAGCACTTGAAGAAAATGCTCAGTCCCCTGCCAAAGAGACAGAAAAAACAGTGCAAACAGGAGAGCCGGGAGAGGTGATGTTTGCGCAGCTGGATAATAGCGAAGAGATGCAGGCTAATGCTCAGGTCATGCCAAACAAGATATATATTGGTAGTGGACGGTTCACTGCGAAACAGACAAAAAAAGCGATTACACAGTCTTCGGTCAATGGTAAATATTCAATCAATTTCGATGCGGCTGATATTGGTGAGATCAGTAAAGTTATACTCAGCGATATGTTACAAGAGAATTATATTTTAAATCCAAAGGTTAAAGGGAGTATTACCTTACAAACGACTAAGCCTTTACGCAAGGAAGAATTACTGCCAACTCTGGAAATGTTATTGCGCATGAATGGTGCTGTGCTAGTCAAACGTGAAGGTATCTACCGGATAGAACCTGGTGCAAATGGCCTGCATGCTGCCGATACTTCATTAATCAATAATAAAAAGCTTAGCTCAGGCTATCAGATAAAAGTGATCCCATTAGAGTATGTTGGTGTGGTCGATATGTCTGAGATTCTGACACCGGTGATACCGAAAGGTGCCATTTTAAAAGCGGATATAGCGCGGAATATTTTATTTGTTGCTGGAACGCGAGAGGAACTGGAAAAAATAATTGACCTGGTGAATACTTTCGATGTGAACTATCTTGATGGCATGTCATTTGGTTTATACCCTTTAGAAAATACCGAGGCGGGAGGCACGGTAGCTGATATAGAGGCTATTTTTAACAAGGGGGATAAGAACCCTCTTAGCGGTATGATACGCTTTATTACTATCAAACACCTGAATGCCATTTTAGTGATTTCACAGCAAAGAGCGTATTTAAGAGAAGCTGAAAAGTGGATAAAAAGACTGGATCAGCAAAATGGTGTGATTGGGGAAGGGGGTGTTATTGTTTATAAAGTTCAGTATGTTGATGCAACAGAGCTGGCCACAACATTGACTTCGGTCATCAGTGGTATTGTACCGACTAAAACTAAATCACTTTCAATTGCACCAGGACAAAAAACAGCAAAGATTAGTAATAAAAAGACACGTTCTAAAAAAACGGCAACAGTGACTACCAGTCGTAGCCAAGGGAACGTATCATTGGAGGGAGTGACTATTATTGCGGATGAGCCTAACAATGCGTTGATTGTTATGGCTGAGCCGCAGCAATACCGTATGCTGAGTAAAATCATTAAACACCTGGATGTGATGCCGTTACAGGTTCTGATTGATGCGACGATTGTTGCCGTTAAATTAGATGATGATTTATCATACGGTTTACAGTGGAAATTTAAGAATAGTGGGCCTGGTAATTTAGATGGGCTAGGGGGGTTAGGGCTAGGGTCTGGGGGGAGCCTAGCTTCGGCTGGATCTGCTGGTTTCACGTATGGACTTTTAAGTAATGGTACTGATA
>DAOVWV010000006.1 GCA_030636485.1 Methyloprofundus sp. | reverse complement strand
GTGATAATCGTGCTTATTTACAGACAAAAGCACATAAAATGGATCATCTATTGACTAAAATGAAAAAATAAAGGGTGCATGTGTTGTAGTGACCCTAGCCGTTTTAGGTTTAATTAACGCTAATTATTTCACGAAACACGAAGCAAGGGTATAATAAAGACTTTTACTGTCACGTAACAAGATGGTTTTTAATTACTTTATTAAGGTAGAACCCCACGCAGTCTATGACGCAGAAATTATTTATTTTGACGACAGGATGTCAAATGAACGAGTACGATTCGGATAAAATGGCCGATGTACTTATCGCCTCGCACGCAATGGAATTAACAGAAACACCTGAAGAAGCCGATGTTTTGCTGTTAAATACCTGTTCAATTCGAGAAAAAGCACAAGAAAAAGTGTTTTCTTTATTAGGTCGCTGGCGCAAGATTAAAGAAAAGCGCCCTGATATTATTATTGGGGTGGGTGGTTGTGTAGCAAGTCAGGAAGGTGAGGCGATTCAAAAGCGCGCACCTTATGTTGATATTGTTTTTGGACCGCAAACCTTGCACCGATTACCTGAATTATTAAACAAATCACGCAGTGGTGTGAAGCGGGTTGTCGATATATCTTTTCCAGAGATTGAAAAGTTTGATGCTTTGCCTGAGCCAAGAGCAGAAGGCCCTAAGGCATTTGTTTCGGTGATGGAAGGCTGTAGTAAGTATTGTACATTTTGTGTGGTGCCGTATACACGAGGCGAGGAGATTAGTCGCCCTGTGGCAGGGGTGCTGGATGAAATCAGTGCCTTGGCAGAACAAGGTGTCCGCGAAGTAAACTTACTCGGACAAAATGTCAATGCTTATCGCGGTGAAATGGACGATGGTGATATCGCTGATTTTGCCTTATTACTACATTTTGTAGCGGCCATTGATGGCATAGACCGGATCCGTTTTACAACCTCACACCCTATCGAATTTACCGATGAGTTAGTGGATGCCTTTGCGGAAATTCCAGAATTGGTGAGTCATTTACATTTGCCAGTACAAAGTGGTAGTGATCAGGTTTTAGCGATGATGAAACGAGGTCATACGCGAGCTGATTATTTAGCCACTATGGAAAAAATCAAAGCAGTTCGCCCCGGGATCAGTCTGTCTTCAGATTTTATTATAGGTTTTCCAGGGGAGACTGGTCAGGATTTTGCTGATACGATGGACTTAATTGAACAAGTGGGTTTTGATTTTTCTTATAGTTTTGTCTATAGCGCACGTCCAGGTACCCCAGCGACTGATTTGCCGGATGACACTTCTGAAGAAACAAAGAAACAGCGGTTAAAAATATTACAAGCACGTTTAGATGAAATGACGATGGCAATATCGTCGGCCATGGTCGATACCGTACAAACAGTATTAGTCGAGGGTGTTGCGAAGAAGAGTCAGTTGCAGGTCACAGGACGGACTGAAAATAATCGTGTGGTTAATTTCATTGGTCATCCACGCTTGGCAGGGCAATTTGTTGATGTACTGATTACTGAAGCCTTACCGAACTCATTGCGGGGCAGAATAGTTGAGTCATCCATTGGTAAAATTTTACAGCAGGCTGGCACATGAGTAGGGCGACGGTAGAGTTTTTGCTAGAGCCCGCTGATAATCAGCGTTTAGCTAATGTGTGCGGGCAGTTTAACCGACACCTGCACCAAATAGAACAACGCCTGAATGTTGAAATTGCAAATCGGGGAAATCAATTTACGATTACGGGAGTCGCTGAAGCGGCTCATGCGACAGAGCTTGTTTTACAAAAGATATTCAATGATGCTATAAGCGAAGAAATCACGCCTGAGCAAATTCATTTGGCGATGCAAGAAGCGAGTATTGATGAGCTTATTCAGCCAGCAGCGGAAGATCAAGCGCAAGTGTTTATTAAAACCAAACGGGGGGTGCTGAAAGGGCGCGGAGCAAACCAGATTGCTTATTTAAAGAGAATTCTATCCCATGATATAAATTTTGGGGTCGGTCCAGCTGGGACAGGAAAAACATATTTAGCGGTTGCATGTGCAGTTGAGGCCTTGCAAACTGAACAAGTACGGCGTATTGTGTTGGTAAGGCCTGCTGTGGAAGCGGGTGAAAAGCTAGGGTTTTTGCCCGGGGATATGGCGCAGAAGGTTGATCCTTATTTAAGGCCGCTGTATGACGCACTCTATGAAATGTTAGGCTTTGAGCGGGCAGAAAAGTTAATTGAACGTAAAGTCATTGAGGTTGCGCCGCTGGCATTTATGCGTGGGCGTACCTTGAATGATTCGTTTATTATTTTAGATGAGGCGCAGAATACCACAACTGAACAGATAAAAATGTTTTTGACCCGTGTTGGCTTTGGTTCAACTGCGGTTATAACCGGGGATATAACGCAGATAGATTTACCGAATGAAAAAATGTCGGGTCTTAAGCATGTTTTAAAAGTGCTTAAAGAGGTTGATGGCATTAGTTTCACTTTTTTTAAAGCCAAAGATGTTGTGCGACACCCATTGGTGCAACGTATTGTTGTTGCTTATGAAAACTATGAGCGGACACTTACCTGATGGCGCTTCGTAAGCTAGAGGTTCAGCGTATCACTGAAACTGGGTATATACCCAGTGATGCAGCATTACAGCTGTGCTTGGAAACAGCCCTGGCTGATTACAGTCAGGATGCTGAAGTCGTCATTCGTGTGGTGGATACTCTGGAAATATCAGCATTGAACGAACAATACCGGCATAAACAGGGGGCGACTAATATTTTAAGTTTTCCTTTTGATGCGCCTGAAGTCATTGAAAATGTTATTTTATTGGGTGATCTGGTTGTTTGTGCTGCCGTTCTGGAGTCAGAGGCACGGGCACAGCAAAAAAGCTTGAAAGATCATTGGTCGCATATTATTATTCATGGCATATTGCATCTTTTAGGCTATGATCATAGCGCTGAAAATGATGCGCTGGAAATGGAAGCAAAAGAGATTTTAATTTTAGAGCAATTAAATATTGATAATCCCTATCAGGAGAAAAAGGTAAATGGCTGACGAGGTCGTGGATAGTAATAAACCTTCGCAGAAAAGTTGGATTGGGCGTATTGGACAGATCATGGGGAGTGAGCCTCAGGATAGGGAGGATCTGTTAGAGATTTTAAGGGATGCAGAAGAGAAGCACCTGGTTGATAAATATGCTCTAAAAATGTTGGAAGGCGTATTGCAGGTTTCTGAGCGACGTGCCCGTGATGTTATGGTGCCGCGCAAAAAAATGATTGTGCTAAAAAGGGATGCTACATTAGAAGAGATTTATTCAACAGTGATCGAATTTGGTCATTCCCGGTTTCCTGTTATAAATGAAGACAAGAGTGAAGTTGTTGGAGTTTTACTGACAAAAGACTTATTGGCCCATGCGCTGGATAGGAAGAATATTAAAGTAGAAGAACTTATGCGCACGGTCACTGTGGTGCCTGAAAGTAAGCGTTTAAATGTCTTATTAAGAGAGTTCCGCGAAAATCGCAGTCATATGGCGATAGTGGTTGATGAGTACGGTGCCGTTGCAGGTATAGTTACCATTGAAGATGTATTGGAGCAGATTGTCGGTGAGATAGAAGATGAGCATGATTATGCGGATGAAGAATATATCACTCAGCGTAATGAACAAGAATTTATAGTTCAGGCTTTAACGCCTCTGGAAGTCTTTAATGAATATTTCTCAACAAATTTTGATAATGAAGAGTTTGATACTGTCGGTGGGTTTATCGTAGGGCGCCTAGAACATATGCCTAAAAAAGGCGAGAAAGTCGAACAAGGGAAGTTTAGATTCGAAGTATTAAGAGCTGATGGACGATGTGTTCACTTGTTAAAGTTAAAAATAAAACAAGTGAAGTCGTGATTTTGGGTTTGTAATTTAGGAAAAAGAAAATGATAGTTAATAAAAGTCAGATTAGTAAGGTGAAATTAAGTATTTTATTGTTGTCATTAGGTCTTGCCTTAACGGCTTGTGAAACCGAAGAGGAAGCGGCTGAAAAGCATTTAGAAAAGGGAATCGAGTTACTAAAAAAAGGGGATTATGCGGCTGCACAGCTAGAGTTAAAATCAGCTAAGCAAGGAAAGATGTCAACGGCAGAAACCTATTATTATCTTGCCTTGGCTGATGAGCAAACGAAACATTATTTGGCTATGCAGGATAACTTGAAGAAAACACTTGAGTTGGACGCTGGGCATCATCAAGCGCGAGTTAAGCTCGGCAAGTTAGAATTGTTGCTAGGAAACACTGAAAAAGCGCAGGAGCACCTTTCAATACTATTGAAAAAGAATGCGCAAGATAATGACGCATTGCTTTTACAGGCATCTATTTTATTGAGGCAGCAAAAACAGGACGAAGCCTTGGCTGTTATTGGTCGTGTTTTAGAGGCAGAGCCTGTTAATATTGATGGCTTGAGTTTGCAGGCAATGGCTTTGGCGCAACAAGAAAAACTGGACGAAGCATTACTTATCAGTGATAAGATTATTGAGTTAGATGAAAAAAATGCAGCAATGCATTTTTTTAGGGTCAAAATTCATGGCAAACAGAGTGATGTTGATGCGGTCATTAATGACTATTTAGCACTTATCGCAGTATTTCCTAAAAATGACGAGTATAGACTAACACTGGCTAAGCTATATACCCAGTCAAAAAAGCAAGTTGAGGCAGAAGCGTTATTACGTGAATATATCGCTCTCAGACCCAATCAGGCAAAACCCAAAATTATCTTTTTGGAGTTTCTTGGGGCAACGGCTGCCGATAAGGTTGATCAGCAACTTGAAGACTTTGTGTTGCAACTTGCTAAGCAGCCTAAGCAATTATTTGAGCTGAGTCAATGGATGTTGGTAAAGGGTAAAACGCTTAAAGCAGAAGACGCATTAAAGCAAGTCGTTGCTGATCAGGGGTTTTCAGACAGCGGGATAGAGGCGAAAATTTTATTGGCAAAATTAGCATTCGATAAGCGAGATTACCCAACGACTGAAAAAATTTCAGCAGATATTTTGGATGAAAAACCCGACCAATTAGAGGCTAAATTATTGCAAGTGAGGCTTTTATTGGTTGAAGAGCAATATCAACAGGCAAAAAAATATTTAGATAAAATTATCTGGACTCATCCAAAGTCGGATGAAGCCTTGGTGTTACTAGCGCAATTGTACCTAGTGGAAGGGGACTGGAAGAAGGCACAAGAAAAGTTTAAAGAAGCATCAGTATTAAATCCTGCCAATTTACAAGCTTTTAACGCTGTCTATACGAGTTTAATTCGTAAAGGTGATACCAAGTATGCACGTAAATTCTTGCTTAAAGCATTACGCAGAAGCCCTAGACAAACACACTTGTTAAAGAAATTAATTGAGCTCAATATACAGGAAGAAAAATGGCAAGAAGCAACTCAGACTGCTATGCAGTTAGCAAGGGTTCCCAAGCAAAAAAACCTGTCTAATTTCTATTTGGCCAGTATTTATCAAGGGGAAGGTCAATGTGAGAAGGCAGTAGCAATTTATAAAGAACTTTTTAGTGAGTTTCCTGAGCAGCTGCGTATATTACAAAACATGAGTGCCTGTTATAAAACGCTTAATAAGCAGGCGGAAATGATTGACTTTTTAAATGAATATAGTAAGGAAAATAGAGACAATATTGCTGCCACTATCGTTTTAAGTGATTTATATGTTGTGGATAAAAAATATAAGGCAGCCATTAAATTATTAAACGGTTTGGTCGAGAAAAAACCTAGGTTAGTTCTATCAAGACAAAAACTAGTCGTCATTTATACTCTTCTGGGTAAGCCAGATAAAGCAATATCTGTTTGTCAGCAAGCGCTACAGGTTATTCCTGGTAATATTAGAATATCATTGGTACTTGCATCGTTATATGAACAGCAGGGATTATATGCTAAAGCGGTTAAAATTTACGAGCTTCTGCACGAGCAAAACCCTAGCTTAAAGGTGGTTAATAATAACCTGGCGGTATTATTAGTAGAGCATTTTGCGACAGCTGATAACCTAGATAGGGCTTATCAGTTAGTTTCTCCTTTTGCCGTTGCACAGGAACCTTACTTTAAAGATACTTATGCATGGGTATTGTTTCATATGGGGCGAGGGGATGAGGCGGCAGGCATACTCAATAGGTTGATTATAACATCCTCTGATATTCCAGTATTTAGATATCATATGGCGGTTATAGAATTGGAGAATGGAAATAATAGCCGCGCATTAACCGAGGTATCGCAGGCAATTGAACTAGCAAAACAAGGTAAAAAGTTTCCGGAACGTAAGGTAGCTGAAAATCTACAGAAAAAAATTGTTGCTAAAATGCAGGGTCGTTAATTGTAGAAGCATTAAATCGAACGACGACTATTTCAGTAAAGTGAATATTATTAAGTTTAGAGGAAATAAAATGAGAGGCTTCAATTATAAGACACTGTTTTTAATGATGTGTTCTTTTGTGTTTGCAGGGTGCTCATATCCACCGCTGGAAGATGATGCGACATTGACGGGGGATTATACCTACCTGATTGGGCCTGGCGATAATGTTAATATTTTTGTCTGGGGGCATCCAGATGTATCCCAATCAGTGCCAGTACGACCCGATGGGAAAATTACGGTTCCTCTTGTTGAAGATGTGCAGGCGAGTGGAAAAACACCTTATGAAATGGCAAGAACAATGGAAAAGGAGCTCAGTGTGTATATTAGAGATCCTAAAGTTGTTGTTATGGTGACCGGATTTGTAGGTATAGATGCGCAACAGATACGCATAGTCGGTCAAATTAATAGCGGCGGCGGCGGTGGTGGTGGTGGTGGTGGCGGTGGGCGATATAGTGGTATGTCGATGCCTTATAAAAGAGGAATGACTTTATTGGATGTTATTATTAATCTCGGTAGTGTAGGTAGCTTTGCAGATGGTAATAGAGCGAGCATTATTCGCAATATTAATGGAGTGCCACAGAATTTCGGGGTAAAAATGGATGATTTGATTGAAGATGCTGATATGTCTAAAAATGTCAAAATGATGCCGGGGGATATTTTAGTCATTCCTGAAGCTTTCTTTTAGTATAAGTGGCGTGGTTTTTTTGCTGGTTTAGTGTTTTTATGGGTATTTTTTTAAGTTTAGAGTCAGGCATAAAATCGTAATACATTTGATGTATATATTAATAATATTTAAAGATTAAAACAGGTAAAAAATGCAAGATCAATTGGCAGAACTTTTGTTCTATGTAAAAGGGACACTAAAATATAAATGGGTGATTATTATTGTTGCCTGGTTAATATGTATTACCGGCTGGGCTTATGTTACTACTCTGCCTGATGAATTTAAATCTAAAGCATTAGTTAGAGTTGATAGCAACTCTATGCTTCAGCCTTTATTGAAAGGTATGACAATTCAATCAAATACAGGTGGATTGATTTCAATTATTCGTCAGTTGATGTTTACACGCCCTAAGCTAGAAAAAGTGGCTGAATTATCAGGGTTTGAACTAGAATCTAAAAATGAGCAAGAAATACGCAGTACGGTGGCTAAATTAAGAGCAGGAATAAAAATTTCAGGGGCAGGCAATAATTTATTCGTCATATCCTATAATGGGGATCAGCCCAAAGAAGCACAAAGTATAGTGCATGCAGTGCTCACTGTATTTTCAGAGCAAACTCAGCAAAGGGGTGGTCGAGATAGTAGTGATGCTCAGCAATTTATCGAAGAACAAATACGCGAATATGAAGCGCGCTTACAGAATAGTGAAAAAGCACGTGAGAATTTTAAACGTGTAAACTCGGGGTTTTTGCCTGGTCAAGGTGGGGGTGGCATTGGTGCTCTGAATAGCATGAAACATCAGTTAGAAGCAGCACAGATGGCATTGAGAGAAAAAAGTTCACAAGAACGCATCTTAGCCCAGCAGATAGATGAAGCATTGCAGATGAAGTCTGAGGATCTTAGTCATATGGAGAGCCGTGTGTCTACTCCTGAAGATTCTAAAATAGCTGTTTTACAAGGGCGGATAAATGAATTGTTATTAAGGTATACTGAAAATCATCCAGATATACAGAGTTTAAAAACAAGCATTAAAGATTATGAAAAGATGAGAGAGCAAAGGCTGGAGTCTATGCCACAAAGTGGAAATATGCTGAGCTCTGAAGCATTGTCCCACCCTTATATACAAGCATTGAAAATTAACTTAAATCAGGTTCAGGCAGAGCGGGCATCTATCCGGTCAAGAATTACTTTATTAAATAAAAGAATGGATGATTTACAAAAAGGGATGGATACAAGGTTGCGTATAGAGACAGAAATGAAAAATCTGGATAGGGATTATGGCGTTATTATGGGTAATTATATGAAATTACTGGGTAGTAGGGAGACGGCAGTGTTGACGGAAAAAGCGGATATGAGTCAGGGAGTGCTAAAATTCAAGATTATTGAGGTACCTACGGCTCCGCTATCACCTACTGGGCCAAATCGGAAAATGTTTAACTCTGTGTTTTTAGGGCTAGGTCTGGGGGCGGGATTTGTTTTCGCTTTTTTAATTTATTTTATTCGACCTACCTTTATGTCAAGTCGGCAGTTAAGGGCTGTCACTGGGTTACCGGTGTTAGGGAGTATTGATGTGCAAATACACCAAGGGGAAGAGCAAGGTAAAATTAAACCTATATTATTCTGGTCTTTGGTTGTGAGCCTTTTGCTTGCCTACTTGCTAGCAATGGGAGATGTTTTTACTGTTAAGGCAGTAAAGGTGCAATTAATGCAACTCATTTCTTTCTAGAGGAGTCGTTATGGATATTTTAGAAAAAGCGCTGGAAAAGTCAGGCCAAATTGAACAGTCAAGTACTGACCACTCCACTCAGCTTAAACCTAAGTTAGCTAGATCTATTCCAGCAACAAAAAGTTCAGTGAAGATAGACTGGGGGAAACTTGCAGCTGAGGGGTACCTATCTAATGAGGAAGGAAAGTCAGGTTTGGCCGAGCAATATAGAATGGTCAAAAGGCCATTGCTCACTAATGCTTTTTCTGCTGCTGCTGAGGGGATTAATCGGTCAAACTTATTATTAGTGACCAGTAGCATTCCCTCTGAGGGAAAAACATTTACGGCCATTAACTTGGCAATAAGCATTGCCAATGAACGAGATAAAAATGTTTTGTTGATTGATGCTGACGTTGCCAAGCCAACTCTGGCAAAAAGATTAGGCATAACAGAGTCGCCTGGCCTTATAGAATACCTGGAAGATGAGAGTTTAGGGTTTTCCGATATAAGTTTATCCACTGATATACCAAACCTGCAAATCATCCCTGCCGGGAAACGGCATACCTTTTCAACTGAATTATTAAGTAGTAATAGGATGCTTCAATTTGTTGAGCAGCTAAGTGAGCGCTATTCTGATCGAATTGTTATTTTTGACTCTCCACCCTTATTGGCAGCAACCGAGGCAGAAGTATTGGCAGCATTAGTTGGTCAAATAGTTCTAGTGGTGAGTGCTGAGACAACCATGCAAAATACCGTAAAAGAAGCTCTGAAAAAACTAGAAGACTGTGATGTTGTTTTAGGTTTATTGAATAAGGCAAAACATGAGTATGCAATGAGTTATTATGGTTATGGCGGGTATGGGTATGGGCAGTATGGACAGCAGCATGAAGCTGAGGAGTAAAAAACAGCTTTCTCAAAAGCTTAAGGTGGCTCAGTTCATCGCGGCTACTTATGTTTTTTTTGCCCAGAATCCAGCGTTTGCAATTAATTTTATTTACACACCTAGCATAAGCATACAGGAGAGTTACTCAGATAATATCCGTTTAGCCCCTGAGGGTTTTGAGAAGGGAGCTTTTGTCACTGAGATAACGCCCGCGATATCTATAACCGGAGTTAATGGTGGGCGCTTATCTGCTAATTTTGATTATCGAATGCAGAACCTATTTAATGCAGGTGGTGATGGGGGGGCGCAAATGTTCCATCAGTTGAATTTTGATTCTGGCTATATAGTGAGTCGTAATAGGTTGAATGTCAATGCCCGAGCTAGCTATGGTCAGCAAAATATTAGTAATTTAAGAGGTGGGGATAATGTCAATAACCTGAATGCTAGGACTAATGTCTGGACTGTAGGTGCTGCGGCAAATTGGACACCACATTTTGGAACTTTTGCAGATGCTCAAGTCACTATTGATTTTGGGTATGTTGGTAATGATAGTGCTGAGCGGTTGGCCAACTCCACGAATCTGAATGAGTCTATAAGCATTGTTAGTGGGTTGGATTTTAAGAGGGTAACCTGGAATGTTAATTTTAATAATTCGACACAGTTTAGGGAAAATGAAGAAAATGTACATTTTCAAAATACCAACGCTACGCTAAGAACCTGGTTGGATCGGCGCTTTAATTTATTTGCTACGCTAGGCTATGCAAATAATAGTTTCGAAGGCTTAGATAACAATACTAATGGTTTTTTTTATACAGTGGGAGCGCAATGGAAACCCACCTGGTATTTTGATATTGAAGCAGGCTATGGTAATAACTGGCATGTCTCATCTAATCTTAGCCTAAGTCAGCGCACCCATTTGAGTGCAGGGTATAATGATCGTTCTGTCGGGTTAAATACTGGGGGGGCATGGAATGTTTCACTGAATCACAGTGCAGCCAGGTCAACATACAACTTCACTTATACCGAAGATACAACGACCGTTCAGCAACTTTTATTAGAAGATAATCCATTTGTTGTTGTTGATGTTACAGGCAATCCTATATTAGGTAATGATGGTCAGCCGATTGTTTTTAATGCCAGTCTGCCTAGCTTAAGCGATGATGTGCTGGTGAGGAGAACGGCTAATGTTTCGGCTACCTATACGACTGGGGTCAGTAATTTTCAGTTAGGCGGTTTTTATGAAATACGTGATTATGAAAATAGAACTAATGATGAGGAAACTGTGTATGGGATCAATGGATCCTGGAGCTGGAATTATTTTCAGCGTACGAGTGTTTTATTGACCCCCTCATGGCAACATATTAAGCGCGATAATACTGATATTACAGGCAGGGTTGATGATGATCGTTATCAATTTAGTGCCAGAATAACGCGTACTATTCCGCTCAGAATTGGTCGTTTTGGAGGCTTAAGCACAAGTTTGGAATATCGGTTTGTAAAGCAAAACTCAAGTTTACTGCTTAATAACTATATGGAAAATAGAGTAACACTAAGCCTGTCTATGCGTTTTTAATTAATTCTGGTTTTGTCTTTATAGGCATGAATGTTATTGGGCATCAATTAAGTAAAAATATCTGAAAAACAAAATGAAAAATGCAATGACTGTCGATGTTGAAGACTATTTTCAGGTCTCTGCATTTGAACCTTATATCAATAGAGCGCAATGGGATAATCTAGAGCATCGCGTTGAGAGAAATACTCAGCATATTCTGGATATTTTTGCAGCACACAATGTTAAAGCGACATTTTTTACTTTAGGCTGGGTAGCGGAGCGTTATCCAGAGTTAATTAAAAGGATCGTACAAGAAGGGCATGAATTGGCAAGCCATGGTTGTGAGCATGTTCGTGTCACCCAACAAACACCCGCGCAGTTTCGAGCGGACATTCGTAAAGCTAAACATACACTTGAAGATATTGCGGGAATTGAAGTGCTTGGTTATAGAGCGGCCAGTTATTCAATTGGGCGTGATAACCTATGGGCTTTAGATATTCTGGCGGAAGAAGGGCATCAATATAGTTCTAGTATTTACCCGGTAAAGCATGATTTATATGGTATGCCTGAAGCGCCTCGCTTTGTCTATCATCCAATAGCAGGGAGTGATTTTAAAGAAATACCCATTACGACATTGAAAATAGGAAGCACAAACTACCCTTGTGGTGGTGGCGGTTTTTTTAGGCTGTATCCCTACCTGTTTTCCCGATGGGCATTTAAGCGTATCAATCAGTGTGATCTACAGGCAGGTGTTTTTTATTTCCATCCATGGGAAATAGACCCTAATCAACCTAGGCAAGAAAACTTGAAGCTTAAGGCAAGGTTTCGCCATTACTTAAATCTACAACGTATGGAAAATAGAGTAATGGCTTTATTAGCTGATTTTCAATGGGATACTATGCAGGCGATATTTCTGGATTCAGATAGATAACTGGCTTCATGTTACAGAATATGATCACGAAAAACACCAAATATTCCCTGTACGGGGTCTTTCGTGTTTTTCGTTCTTAATGTTTTTCAAATTTAACCCAATTTATGATTAAAACCTTAACAGACTCAGAGATAGCTCTTTGGGATGAGTATATAGAAAATACGCCAGATGCCACTTTTTTTCATCAGTCAGGCTGGAAGCAAGTTGTTGAGCGCGCATTTGGTCATAAGGCCTATTATTTGTATGCAGAAGAGCAGGGAAAAATAACCGGCATATTGCCGTTAGTACATATTAAAAGCCCTTTATTTGGCAACGCTTTAATTTCTAATGCGTTTTGTGTTTATGGTGGTGTCGTTGCGGATGATGAGAAAACTTGTTTAGCATTAGATAAGCAAGCCTGTATTTTAGCCAGGGAATTGGCTGTTGATCATATAGAATTTAGGAATAGGCAGCATACAACACCAGAAAGGCCTTATAAAAAAGGCTTATATGTTACCTTTAGAAAGGCGTTAAGTTCAGATTTGGACAAAAACCTAATGGCGATTCCCCGCAAGCAAAGAGCCGTGGTTAGAAAAGGAATTAAGGCGGGATTAGTCAGTGTTATTGATAATGATACAGAACGCTTATTTCAGGCTTATTCTGAAAGCGTAAGAAATTTGGGAACCCCGGTTTTCCCCAAAAAATACTTTGCAATATTAAACGAAGTTTTTAAGGGCCAGTGTGAAGTACTCTCAATTGAGCATCATGGTAAACATATTGCCAGTGTGATGAGTTTTTACTTTAGGGATGAGGTTTTGCCTTATTATGGTGGCGGTACAGAACAGGCAAGAGCCGTGTATGCGAATGACTTTATGTATTGGGAGGTGATGCGGCGTGCAGTGGAAAAAGGAGTGAAGGTTTTTGACTATGGACGTAGCAAAATAGGAACAGGCTCGTACCGGTTTAAAAAGCACTGGGGCTTTGAAGAGACACCGTTATTCTATGAGTTTGAATTGGTCAAGGCTGAAACTATGCCGGATATTAATCCATTAAATCCCAAATACCGGTTTTTTATTGCAGCCTGGAAAAAACTGCCTTTACCTGTCAGTCAAGTAATCGGCCCATGGCTGGCAAGAGATCTGGGTTAAGGAAATAAACGTAATGTAAATTTGATAGCCCATATCAGCAGTATAAAAAAAATATAGATGGCAATGAGGTAATACAAGGTACTTGTTTGGAATAATGATGCTATATAGTTATGGCTTAATTTGCTTATGTCTTGTGTAGAAGAATTGGTATAGGCTTGCTGTATTTGATAATCTGAAAGTTGACTGTTTTGGTGCTCTTGATAAGAGCTGTTTATTTTTTTTGAGTAATAATCATTATTATAGCTTGGTAGGGCTTGTTGTGTATTGGTGCTGTTATTTTCTGTGAATTGTTCTAATTTTAAGTTAAAAATAAGCTCATTAGCATAGGTATTTGCTTGTGAGTCAGCGATATCCCATAGTTGCTTTGTCTCATAAAGACTGGCAAGAGACTTTTGGAATAATTCATTGTCAGTGTATTTATTGTTAAACTGTTTGGCAAAAGATTTGAGGCTGGTATCTGACTGGCTGGCATTTTCTATCTGCGCTGAGGTATTTAAAAAAATACTGGCTTCGGTATTATTGTCCGTTTTATGTAGGGGATGTGTGGAATAATGAGTAGTCTGCTGTTTTTGGTCTAAAAACTGAATGGAGCTATTAGTTGGCAGAGTGGGCAGTACTGTTGCAGCAATTGTACTATATGATGCAGAAAATAAAAAGCAACTTAAAATTAGTTTAATCATTAGATTATTTAATTGGTAAGTGAAAAACGCCCTATATGCAAATAAAAACCTTCCTATATGCAATGATTTTATAACGTTAAACCATTTTTGTAAAAAATCACGTGCTTTGGGTCGCATTTTATATTGAAGAGCCCTATTATTAGGTATTTCTAAAAAGTAATTTTTATATGTACTAATATTTAAGTGTAAAAAAGGAAAGGAGTGAGTTACTTTGGGGGAGGAGGGGATAAAAAGTGTGCGAGTAGATATATTAAATTATTGTAGAGAAACAGCTAAAAGAGATCAATAGTATGGGAAATTTATTATTTTTGGTGCACCGCATACCCTACCCACCCAATAAAGGGGATAAAATACGCTCATATAATTTTCTTAAAGGCTTATCTGTTCATTATAATATTCATTTAGCCGCTTTTATTGATGATCCTGAAGATTGGCAGTATGTTGCTAAAATTGAAGCGTTAACGTTTTCTTCATTATTGGTTAACCTTAGCCCTGCGCTTGCTAAAATAAAAAGCCTAACGGCTCTGTTGACTCATAAGGCATTGAGTTTACCTTATTATCAGTCTGGGCAGGTACAAGACTGGGTTGATAAAACGATTGCTGAGAAAAATATAGAAAAAGTTTTTATATATTCTTCAGCAATGGCTCAATATGTTGAGAAATATCCTCAGCTTGATGTTGTTATTGATTTTGTCGATG
>DAOVWV010000169.1 GCA_030636485.1 Methyloprofundus sp. | reverse complement strand
CCAGTGGATATTTCCATACAGAGTGATGACAATATGCTCTGGGTGAATACCTTTATGGATGGTAAAACCCGAGCCTTTGATATTTCTGATCCGTTTAACCCCAAGCAGGTTTTCGAGCAGAAAATTGGCGCACAGGTGAATATGGTCTCTTCTAGCTGGGATGGTAAACGCTTATATTACAGCTCTTCACTGTTAGCAAACTGGGATAAAAAAGGTCAGGATAATGAGCAATACCTGAAATTATACAGTTGGGATGGCAAAAAACTAACGCAGAAATTTTCCATCGACTTTATTAAAGAAAAACTGGGTCGGGCGCATCAAATGCGTTTTGGTGCTTATTCGCTGTATGCTGCAAAGCAGAATGAACAGGCCGGGGATGTGTTGGCTAGGTTAAATCCATAGGTTGATGTTCTGTGACGCAAAACGTGGGAACGAGAGTAGGGTGGGCAGTTTTTTTTGTCCACCATCAAGGCTGGAATGGTGGGCAGAAAAGATTGCCCACCCTACAAGTTATAAGCCATCCCGTGTTAAGTGTGTAGTCAATCAATAGGTATTATTTATGAGAATATTGTACTTTTCACTTATCGTGGCTCTGGTATGTGGCCAACACCTCTATGCTGAAGCTAAGCAAGTAGAGCTGGCTCCCGGCTATAGTCCTTTGGCCTTTAAAATCCCCGAGGTAGGGAGCTATTCCCTGCCTGTTATTGGTGTCGCGGCAAATGGTGAGGTATTAACGACAACGCATCAGACGCGTTATCTACATGAGTTTATGGGCGATAAAGTGACCTTGCTCAGTTTTATTTATTCGACTTGTAGTGACGTGAATGGCTGTCCTTTGGCAACGATGGTGTTTCATAAAATCAATCGACGCTTACAGCGCGAGCCAGAACTCGCGGGAAAATTACGTCTGTTAACTCTGAGCTTTAACCCAGAGCATGACACGCCTGAAGCAATGCGCCTTTATGCCGCTGGTTTTAAAAATGAACAAGTTGACTGGCAGTTTCTAACCACGCAGTCAGAGCAATCACTGCAACCTATACTGGATAACTACCAGCAGGCTGTGCAGAAAATTTATGATGAGCAGGGGAATAATACCGGGACGTTTTCGCATATCCTGCGTGTGTATCTAATAGATACCGATAAACAGATACGTAATATTTACAGTGTTTCATTTTTGCATGCCGATACCCTGATTAATGATGTTAAAACCTTGCTTAATGAGGGCAGTCAATCACACGCATTAATTCAGCGTCAGGGACGGGCAGCTGATTTACTCGCTAATATTAAGCAAGCACCGCTTGGTCTGCCGATGGTTCCTATTCCTGCGGATAATCCCATTACGGTAGACAAAATAGCACTGGGGAGAAAGCTGTTTTATGACCGGCGCTTATCACTGAATAATACTTTTTCCTGTGCCATGTGCCATATTCCTGAGCAGGGTTTTAGTAGTCATGAAATGGCGACAGCAGTGGGTATAGAAGGACGTAGTGTGCGGCGTAATAGTCCGACTATTTATAATGTTGCATACGCAACATTGTTATTTCATGATGGCCGGGAAAATACGCTGGAGCAGCAAGCCTGGGGGCCGTTGCTGGCACATAATGAAATGGGTAATCCATCGATTGGTTATGTGATTGATAAAATAAAAAGCCTGAATGACTATCAGGGACTGTTTGAACAAAGTTTTTCTAAAGCAGCGGATATGCTCACAGTAGGTCAGGCTATCGCGAGTTATCAGCGGAGTCTGGTTTCAGCTGATTCCACTTTTGACCGCTGGTTTTACGGTAAACAGACAAGCAGTGCCAGCGCATCCGTTAAACGTGGTTTTGCTTTATTTACTGGAAAGGCAGGCTGTAGTGCGTGTCATACGGTAGGCAAAAAAAGTGCATTATTTAGCGATAATCAAATGCATAATACCGGGATTGGTTTTCGGGAGTCCATGCAGAAAACGCCCGATAAGCAAAAAATTCAAGTTGCCCCCGGTGTTTTTATCGAAGTTGACGCACAGCAACTCGCGACTATTTCAGAGACTAAGGCGAGTGATTTAGGGCGTTATGAAATCACCCAGAACCCAGACGATCGCTGGAAATATAAAACTCCAAGTTTAAGGAATATCGCTTTGACTGCGCCTTATATGCATAATGGATCATTGTCTACTTTGACAGCAGTGGTCGAATTTTATAATCAGGGTGGTGTAAGCAATGAAGTCCTTGATCCGCTTATTAAACCTCTGGTACTCAGCAAGGGGGAAAGGGGTGATTTAGTTGAGTTTTTGCAGTCGCTGACCGGGAGCAATGTAGAGCAATTGCTGGCTGATGCTGATGCAGCGCCAATTGGGAATTAGCTGTGAGAATTTTATAAACCCCGAAACTGATGTGTTCCTGCCTACGCAGGAATGACATTTCTTTTTGCTTAATTTAGGGTTTTATTTTATCCTCAGTCCTTACCCCATACTCAAATAACGCTCACCTGTATCATGCATTACCGTCACCACTATCTTACCTGGCCCTAACTTCTGGGCAACGCGTAATGCGGCACAAACACTGGCACCACTCGAAATACCCGCAAGAATACCTTCTTCTTCAGCTAGGCGTTTACGCATGGCAAAGGCTTCATCAGTATTGACTAATTCAATGCTATCAAGCAAATCAACATCCAGGTTTGCAGGAATAAATCCGGCTCCGATGCCTTGAATTTTATGCGGACTATGCTGGCCTCCTGAGATAATAGGGGATTCAGCGGGTTCTACAGCGACCGCTTTTAGCTTAGAATTTCTTTTTTTAAGGACATCAGCGACACCCGTGATAGTGCCGCCGGTGCCCACACCACAAACAAAGGCATCAATTTTACCTTCTGTTGCAGACCAGATTTCCTGGGCTGTTGTCTGACGGTGTGCTTCAGGATTGGCAGGGTTTTCGAATTGCTGGGGCATAAATCCATTACTGGTTTGCGCAAGGATTTCTTCGGCCTTGGCAATGGCACCTTTCATTCCCTTGGAGCCCGGTGTCAAAACAATTTCAGCACCGTAGAGTGCCAATAATTGCCTACGCTCAACAGACATGGTGTCCGGCATGGTTAAAATGCAATGGTAACCGCGCGCGGCTGCAACCATGGCCAAGGCAATTCCAGTATTACCGGAAGTCGGTTCAATAATGGTTCCTCCAGCATTGAGTTTGCCTGATTTTTCAGCGGCCTCAACCATTGCCAGACCTATGCGGTCTTTGACAGACCCGCCCGGATTATTGGCTTCAACTTTTAGCCAGACTTCGGCTGAATCTGATTCCACAATATGGTTTAATTTGACGAGTGGGGTATTGCCGATAAGCTGGGTGATATCATTTGTTGCTGTCATATTGCACCTGTTTATATTGATAGAATATATATATACTTCGTGTGAAGTATACCTAGCTGATACTATACCCCTTTATATGCTAAAATTCCCAAATCAATATTTTAATATAATATTTGATGGGTTTTTTATAGATGAATAAAGCGGTGTGCTACGTGTGGAAGTCACTACAAAAGAGGCTGGCTTGGTATCAGTCTTTTAGCGCAGATGTTAAATATAATAAGAATAACAAATACGTGAGAATAAGCTTATGCAAACAAATCAGCCTGACTTTAATCAGCTATTGACTGACTGGTATTCACTGGCACTTGAAAATCCTTTATTTGTGGGTGCTATAGTATTTTCTGTCCTGTTACTGACGGTATTGTTTTATACAATAAAAATTGTTTTTTTAAATAAGAAACGGCGTGCTACAGAGAAGGAGGGAGTTAAACTACGTGGCTTGCTGGAGGAGTCTGAACAGCAAACAGTGAAGGCCGAAGAAAAGCTAAGGGCAATGACTGAGCAATTGGAGAAGGATCAGCAACAGGCAGCAGAACAGACTGCTAAAGCCGAAGAGCGAAACCAGCAGGTTGTTGATAATATAAAGCAGTTGGCGCAAAAATTTAATTTAAGTGAACAGCTTGTTGCCTCAGATACTAAGCCAAAAGCTGAATTTATCTGGCAACAGCAAGACAATATCCAAATGCAGTTAGGTGATCGATTGCAGGCAGAAAGCGAAGAAAAAAATACCCTGAAAAATAGCTATGATCAGGAAAAAGAGCAGTTTGGAAAACAAAAAATTCTCGCTGAACAGTTACAAAAAACATTGGAAATGCAAACTAGCAAGTCTGAGCAATTAGAGCGGGAGCTGGGGACGCACAAACTCATACAATTACAGCAAAAAAACCAGGCTGAGCAGGCATTAGCCGATGCAGTAGCTGGTATACAGGCAAAACATGAACTTGCCGTTGCTGCATTAGTGAATGAAGTAGCGTTGCAAAAAGAGCGTTTAGTGGCTGTTGCCGAAGATAAGCCGGTCGTTGTTGAAGATAAGCCCGTAGTTATCGAAGATGAACCCGTCGTTGTTGAAGGTAAAGCCACCGCTGTTGAAGATGAACCGGTAGTTATCGAAGATGAACCCGTCGTTGTTGAAGATGAAGCGCCTGTAAATAACGTTGTTTTGGAGGAACCTGCGCCCAAAGTAACGGAGCAAATAATACCTGCTGTTGTTGAAGTGCCAGAAGCAGAGGCGTTAGAGCAGGAGGAACCAGATTACATACAATCTAATTTGGATATAGCGGGGAAATTTAAAAGCCTGTTTGGTAAAAGTAAGGCAAAAGCTGAAACCTCTGAACAAGCAATGGATATAGAAGTACCTGAAGTGGCTGAGCCTGAATTTATAGAGCCTACTCCAGAGCCAGAAATAGAGCTTAAGCCAGAGTATGAGGAGCCCAAATCAGCGATAGGCGGGAAACTCAAAAGCCTAAATCCCTTTGCCAAGGCAAAAAAACAAGCAGATACAGTCGAAACTGAACAGCCGCCAGCAGTGACCCAGTCTAAGGAATTAACAGCTGAAGCT
>DAOVWV010000307.1 GCA_030636485.1 Methyloprofundus sp. | reverse complement strand
TCTAAAAAAGGCCTGATACAGCGTTCTTTTCGCATCCATTTTCGATCATTAACTGCCTGCTTATCCCTTTCAGCCTGGCTAATAATACCCAGCGCAAAGAGTGCTTCCAGACCTGCCAGACGTCCAGCGTATTCAGCCGAACGCGCACCATGAATTCCTGCACCATCACCAGCAACCAGTACACCTTTAATATCAGTATTACCCCATTCATCATGCTCTGGTCGCCAGCATTGCTGGCTTTTATCCCACCGATGTTTACAACCGGCGGATTGTGTCAAAGCGACATGTGGAATGACGCCAAAATGGGTCAACAGCAACTCTGATTCAATGGTCTTTTCTTTGCCTAAATGCTGGAACTTTACGCGCTGTAATTGCTGCTCACCTTCAGCACGTAAATCACTGACAGCAAATAACAGAGGAATACCAGCACGTTTCAATTCTATTTGATAACCCAGGCCCTTGGTCAGGTAACGATGTGCCAACAAGGCTTTAGGTAATTTGGGTAATGCTAACAGGTTATTACTGAGGGGGGTCGTATCCAGCAAGGCTTTAACTTCTACACCAGCATGCAGGTATTGCCATGCGAGTAATAAAAGCAAAGGCCCTGAACCTGCGAGTACCACACCGTTATCAGGCACTACACCGGCAGATTTAAAAAGAATTTGTCCGGCTCCCGCTTGCATCACACCCGGTAATGTCCAACCGGGGAATGGAATGGGTCTTTCCATCGCACCATTAGCAACTATAATTCGGTCAGCACTGATAATCCGAGACTCATTTTTATGCAAAAGGCCAACTTCGCGTTGACTATTAAGTGACCAAACCCGCGTTTCAGGGTAGTAGTCCACATCACTTTCCCTAAATGCTTGCGCCAACTTCTTGCCCCGTAAATATTCAGAACCCAGTTGTTGCGCTCGTTGCTCAGGAATTGATTCTATTGCACGGTAAATTTGTCCACCTGGAGCCGGTTGCTCATCAAGTACCGCACAAGAAATCCCTTGTTCAGCTGCTGTGGTCGCGGCGGCAAGACCTGCCGGGCCGCCACCAATAATTAGCAATTGATAATGATTATTCACTGCCGTTATTCTCCATTGCAGGACCAACGCCCTGTTGACAATCAATCTGCATGCCGTCCTGCACATAAGTGGCGCAAGCTCGCTGGTTGGCTTTACCATTAATAACCATCAAACACTCATAACAAACCCCCATCATGCAAAATGGCGCACGCCTGCTCCCTGAAACAGGCGTTGTTCGGGTATAACTCAGGTTTTGGCTTAAGGCAACGGCTGCCACACTAATACCTTTAGTAACCTGCAAAGACTGTCCATTAAGAATAATCTCAACACACTCTGTTTGATTGCTAGGGAGTTGTTTAAACATGATTTACAACCTGATTTTGCTAAGAATATTATGATGCTCAAAGACCATAGTTTCCTGCAAATTAAGTTCTAAACCAATATGAGAAGATTCTGCACGCCTAAACATCGCCTCTGCGAGTGCCACATCGACATAAGATAAACCCACCGCATTAAAATAAATACGTTCATCATCAGATTCACGCCCCGGCTTATGCTTTGAAACCAGCTCATGTAAATCGGCATGAATATCATTATGAGACAACAAACCTTCGGCATACATACGGCTTAAAGTTTGAGTGCGATGAGTGACTGTTTCCCAATCATCACACACGATTTTGTCGCATTGTTGAGCCACTGCATATTCATCTTCCCAGCCACCGATATGACTATAAAAGGCACCCGGCTTCATCCATTCAGCTTTTAATAACGGTCCTTGAGCACTGGTTGCTGTGACTAAAATATCGGCATCTTGCATCGCGTCGCGTGCCACAGTATTAGCTGCAATAAAAGTCATGTCAGGCAAGATTGGTGATAATTCAGAGATAAACTGCACTTCCTCCGCTGCTGTTTTAGCAGCAACTCGACACTCTTTTAAGCTGGGACGGACGACTTTCATCGCCAGTAGATGCATTTTTGCCTGTTCTCCTGCACCAATAAAACCAATGCTTTTGCTGTCTTTACGCGCCAAATGTTTAGCTGCAATACCACCCATGGCTGCTACCCGCATATTTGATGCCAAGGTACCGTCCATAACAGCAACAGGGAAACCTTTTTCAATCTCCGACAAAATAAAAATAGCCGATAGGTTTTGTACATCGTAACGCTTTGGGTTACGAGGAAAAACTGACACCCATTTGGCACCACAAATTTTTTCATCTAACAAAGTAGCCGGCAAACAGTTAATTCGATCCTGACTGACTGGATCAAAGATTTGCACAATTTTTTCTGGAAACATAATGCGATGATCTTCAAACGCCAGCATGGATTTCTCAGCAACTTCAATTGCCATTCGTAAATCAAAACACCCTGCATCCAATAAATCTTCCTGTGACAAGTAGGTAAAACCAACTCGATGAGAAGCCATATTCTCTCCTTCAAACATTTAATAGTTAAGCAATAATCCAGATAATACTTAGGATCTCACAACCTCTTTAGGCAAATCAAGCAAGAGCTGCAATGCTCTCCCTGCTATCTATATAGCTTTTTAATTCATCTAGCATGAGTGGTTTTGAGTAGATATATCCTTGTATTTCATCGCACTTTTCATTTTCTAGGCACTGCCGTTGAGGTTCAGTTTCTACGCCTTCAGCAGTCACTAATAAATCAAATGCCTTTGCTAACCCAATAATAGCACGGGATATGGCTAGATTGCCCTTGTTATCAGGTAGACCATCAACAAAAGCTTTGTCTATTTTTACACGGGTAATGGGGAGCTTATGTAAATAACTCATTGATGAGTAGCCCGTACCAAAATCGTCTATAGCTATCTTAATGCCCATTTTTCTGATTTTCTGTAGTATTTCTGGCACGCTATTTTCATCACTGGCTAGATAACTCTCGGTAATTTCAAGTTCAATTTCTGAGGGGGCAATGCCCGTATCGGCAATTATTTTCTCCAAAGTACTGATCATATCGCTACGCTGGAATTGAATATTGGAGACATTAATAGAGACCGTTTTTAAATCACACCCCTGTTTTTTAAGCACAAGGAAATCACGACATGCCTGAAGAAGTATCCATTCGCCCAGAGCAACAATCAGACCTGTTTCTTCAGCCAAAGGAATGAATTGATCTGGTTGTACAAAACCTAAGCTGTTACTATGCCAACGTATTAACGCTTCAACCCCCGTGATTTTTTGCTCGTTATCAGCGGAGACTTTAGGCTGATAGAGCAACTCAAATTCACTTTTATTTTCTAGAGCCTCAGTTAACGCAGATATTTTATCGGTTCTTTCATGTAGATGTGTAGATAAGGACTCGGTAAAAAAACTGTAATTATTACGACCGCTATCTTTCGCTTTATACATAGCTAAATCG
>DAOVWV010000039.1 GCA_030636485.1 Methyloprofundus sp. | reverse complement strand
TTATACAGAAAGCACTGCCAAAACTGAGTCCCTGGATTAGCCCACTACAACAACTCTATCACAGTCCTAAACGCTTAATTCTGATCTTTTTAATGGCACTTATTATTCAAATGATTGGGCTTAGTCTCGTCATTGGCTTAGGCACACTGCTCACGATTCAGTTAGACTGGTCATTTTATATTGTCAGCTGGACACTGATTACTCTCGCAACACTCTTACCAATCTCCATTAATGGCCTGGGTGTTCGAGAAGCTGGTTTTGTTTATTTATTTCAAATGCAGCAGATTCCAAGTGAGCAAGCGATCACACTAAGTTTACTGACATTTATTATTCCATTATTGGCTAGCCTGTTTGGACTTATCCCATTTTTTTCTTTAAATAGTCAAACAAGTAGCGGTACATAATATTCGCAAATGGGGGCTTTAGTCCCGCAAATTACTGGGTGAGAGGGATAGATTAATAAATGGAAAATATGTTATTCATCATATCAGTTCTAGCTAAACCCACTGGAAGAAAACCTTGCCACCTATGCAAAACCTAAAACACGATATTTCTGATAGTACCAACAAAGAAAAGAACAGCTCTTTTTTCTTTTTTCTCTCATTCCTTACCCCGGTTCTGTTTTCACTGTTTCTTCTCTTACGCAGAAGCAGATACTTCTTTATTGACGACAAAATATCTGACTCCATACCCAAAGCATATGATATTGGAAGAATGCTACGCCTGGGAGAAATGCCCTGGTTAAGCACAAATATCATGAATGGCGGGGCATATGCCATAGAATACCAATACGCGGTTTTTAATCCTGTACGTTTACTAATCGATTTTACGCTCCCCTCATTTGATGACTATGCCATAGCGGCCTGGTTTGTAACAGCCGTCTACCTTGCGTTAATTGGCGTTTCAGGTTTTATTCTAGGGCGCAACCTTGGTTTGCGCAATGCTGAGTCTCTTACCTTGTCTACCGTCATTGCAATAAACTTCTATTCAATCTATTGGAATGCCTCCAGCTGGCTAGTCACCTTCGCTGGGTTTTGCTGGCTAGTCTGCGGCTTGGCATTTCTTGCCGGGGTAGTCCATGAAAATAAGGTGCGTGCTAATCTAATGGGGCTTTTCTTTGCTTATTATTTATGCCTCACAGCGGGGAGACCTGCTGCAGTTATTGCACTGGCCGTTGCCTCAATCATTGTTTTAATACACCTGTTTTTTATTCGCAAAAACCACTCAACAGGGTATACCTTGATTGCTGTTGGTACTGCGGCAAGCTTATGTGCTGCTCCTGCGCTACTGCCCTTGTTTTCCGTTGCTGAAATAGGTACACGCTCAGCCTCACTTTCAAATGAGAATAACTTTTTAGTCGCTCCTCTTGATGGTCTTATTACTTTTTCAGACCCTAGTTATGCTGCATTTTTTAGAAGTTATGGTGGCTATCAACTACAAACGGCACCTAGCTTCTATGCTGCCTGGTTTTTGCTTCCATTACTGTGTATTATTGATTTTTCTGTACAAAAATTAAAAAGTAGTGGCACCTGGGTATGGGCTGCTCTTGCCATCCTGTTTGCGCTGACTGCAATGGGGCCAGAGCGTGCTGGTTTTCTTCGCTATCCATTACGTTACGTCCCTTATTTCCAGATGTGCCTGACAGTCTTATTACTGTTGAGCTTAAAAGTCTGTGGTTTTAAAATCACTCGCAAGCGCATATGGATACTCGCGGCATTATTATTATTCCAATGCATACACTCAATACAATCCCAGCCTTCATTGGCCTGGGTTATCATATTAGCCACACTCATTGTAGCCGCCCTATCTGCAGCACTGTTAAAGCGACTAAAAAAGCACTTAAATCTAGGCATGTTCTTATATATAACCAGCCTACTTGTGTTGGTAGTGGTCTTTTTGGTCCACACGGACGGCCGAGGCAAGGACTGGGGGTTTCCTGAAGACGCATCATTGACTGCTCCCCTTGGAAGAGGAGAGGGAAACTACACCCTATTCTATGGAGGCTATGTAAACTCAAAGGATAAACCTAATCCACATCTGGAATATCGAATAGCAAGCACAGGAATGCTGGCAGGCGACAGGACAATTAATGGCTATACTCCAGTGGGGCATAAGGGATTTCGCAGTCTCTTGAATATTGATGACCATGGAAATTTCCGTCACAACGCAGCAATTGCCAAGAACCTTTTTTTGCGTGATACACATACTAGCCTTACCCATGCAGAGCTTATGCGGGTAGACCGGGTTATTGCACGAACTGGGAGCAGGTCGAAGGATACTGAGAAATACCTGGCGAATAACTTTACCCGCACTGGCAAGACTAAGCATACTCGCATTTTTGACTATAAAGGAAACTATTCTTTACCAGGGCTGGTTTCTTGGGTAGCGGATAAGACACAGGTTACGACTGCAGCAGACTGTCAGTTCAAACATTCCAGAGAATGCGTACAACTAGTCCAGACACCTGCCCAAGGCGGTGAGATAATTTTTGCCCGATTATGGTTTCCTGGATATAAAGCCTACCTTAATGATCAAGAACTAGAAGTGTCGGCATATAAATCATTCTGGGTAAAGGTAGATCTACCTCCTTCAGCCCAAGGTAAGCTAATACTAAAGTACGCACCTCCTGGCCTAAAATCAGGGTTATGGCTGGCCAGCCTAGGTCTTTCGCTCTTTGTATTTACGATGATATTTTCCAAAAGGTGGGTTAGGCCAAAGCAGGAAGAATGAGAGGTTACTTTGTGTGTAAGGTTATGGGCTTACCAGTGCTTTTCATATTATCCAGATAATAGGTAAAATAATTGATATAAGGCAAAGCTACTACTGCTAAAAAAACCGGCAACGGGTATCCAGCAAGGTATGGTAAAGGTATCTGTCACTGCTGGCTGATGAACTTTCAAACGCCATAGAGAAAAATTGATCAAGGCGAAGACGAATAAAGTGATAAAGCTGGATAACTTGACCAGATCAAGTAGAGGCAAGTATAAGGCGAAGAGTAATACGCTGCTAGTCGCAAAAAGAGTTGCATGTAGAGGTGTATGAGTTCGTGCATTTACTTTGCCTAGCCATGAAGGTAGCCAGCCCTGGCGGCTCATGCCATATAATATCCGCGAGGTTTTGATAATCTGAATCAAAGCACCATTCAGTATGGATACCAAGCTGATAAGAGTAATGGCCATCGGTGAGCGCCCTGTTATAGTGCTGTAAAGCATGGCTAGAGGAGCATCGGTCTGAGCTAATTGAGTGGTAGGCAGGCTCAGTACACAGACCACAGAGACAGCCGTATAAAACAGTGTGGTTATAATTAAAGCCAGAATAATTGCCAGTGGCAGGTTACGCTGTGGATTGCGAACCTCTTCGGCGACAGTGACAATATCTTCAAACCCCAGAAATGCATAAAATGCAATAAAACTGCCCAGCAAGATACCTTCCCAGACGGAAAACTTAAATGCCGGTATCATCTCATCTAGGCGAGCAGGTAGCTGATTCAGGTTATCGCGTGCCACCCAGATTATCAGTAGTAATCCTGCCATTCCAATTAAGGTCATTACTGTCGCGATGAGTACTGATTCGCTGATCCCCCAGGATACGATCAAGCCCATTAATAAGGCCAGGCCGACAATAACGAGTAGGTCTGAAATATCTATCAGTACACTGAGATAACCAACGACACCTAGCAATAAAGTTGCTACCGATGTCGCGCTGGCAAGGCAGATACAAATTCCAACAAAGACTGAGAGAGAGCGACAATTCAATCCTTTGAATATGTACACCGCCTCTCCCGCACTCAGCGGAAAACGGGCAGAAAATTCAGCATAGGAAAGGGCAGAGAATGCAGCTAGCACCAAAGCGAGAAGAAAAGCAATAGGTGAGTACATACCCGCATAACCAGCCACTTTACCGACGAGTACATAGATGCCAGCACCGAGAATAGTACCAATGCCATAAAAGGTGACCAGCGGTAATGTAAGTTTACGTTTTAGCTGGAGATTTGTATTTGACATATTTGTATCATGTTTGTTTGCCATGAATCAATATAACAACAATTTAGTTGGCGAAAAGATGTTGCTTATAACAGGAATAATAACCCCGCTTCAGTTTTGGGGCGACGCTGCCTTGTGTCTTATGTTATTATTTTTACTTGGGATAGTTCATACTTTAACATCTATGCTCTGCATGGAGTGATTTAACATTAAAGAATAAAAATGAAAAAACAAGCGTTGAACCCAGACTTTCTCTATAAACCCTGCAATATTGAGAATTTTCATTTTAAAGATACTTCTGAGCTGGAAAATATTGATATTTTTCTTGGTCAGGATCGCGCTATTGATTCTATTCAGTTTGGCATGCGAGTGGATCAACGTGGTTATAATATCTTTGCACTGGCTCCTTCAGGGACAGGAAAACTCACCACTATACTGCAGCTGGTTAAGCATGAATCCCAGCAGCGCCCAGCGCCTCCTGACTGGTGTTATATCAATAATTTCAAAGAACCTGCCAAGCCTCAAGCAATCAAATTTTTTTCTGGAAAAGGAAAAGAATTTCAAGAAGATATGGAAGAGCTGATTGATGAACTCAGCGTTGCCATACCAGCGGCTTTTGATGGCGATGAATACCGTTCTAAAACGGAAGAAATTGAAGAGGAATACCGCCAGAGAGAAGCGAAGGAAATTGAGAAATTGCGGGAAGAGGCGATAAACTCGCATATTATTCTGGCCGAAACACCGACTGGGTATGCCTTTACGCCTGTTGATGATGAAAATAATACCCTTGGGCCTGATAAATTCAACAAACTGGATAAGGCTGAACAACAAAAATATAAACAAAGTATTGTGGATTTACAGCAAAATTTACAAAAGTTGCTGAAAAAATTTCCTCTCTGGCGTAAAGAAAACAAACGTAAATTACAAAAATTGAATCGCGAAGTTGCCGCCCTGGCGGTTAATCATTCTATTGAAGAATTGAAAAATAAATATGCCCAACAACTTGAAGTACTGAGTTATCTGGAAGATGTAAATTCTGATATCCTACAGCATGTACGAGATTTTATTCCACATAGGGAACAAACGCTGCCTTTTATGGAGTCCCCACAGGAAGCTAATCCGTTTAAGCGTTATCAGGTTAACTTGATTATTTCCAACGGTGAAGGCAGCTCAGCCCCTGTGGTACAGGAGGATCATCCGAATTATGGTAACCTGCTGGGGCATTTTGATCACCAGGCATTTATGGGAACTCTGATCACTGATTTCACCATGATCAAACCCGGTGCTTTGCACCGTGCTAATGGCGGATATTTAATCTTTGATGCACGTAAACTGTTAATGCAACCCTATGCCTGGGAATGTTTAAAAAGGGTCTTGCAGGCGGGTGAAATTCGTATTGAATCACTGGAGCGTTCTTTAAGCCTGACCAGCAGTTCATCTCTGGAGCCTGAACCCATTCCGCTGAATATAAAACTGATCATTTATGGTGACCGGTTGATTTATTATCTGCTGAGTCAGTATGACCCTGAATTTCAGGATTTGTTTAAAGTTGCCGCTGATTTTGATGATTCGGTCAAGCGTGATAATAACGAACTGGAATATGCCCGGGTATTAGCGACTATTGCCAGTCGTGACCAGTTAAGCCCCTTAAGCCCTCAAGCTGTCGCGCGAGTGATTGAACAAGGTGCCAGACTCACAGGTGATGCAGAAAAATTGTCTACTCATCTGCGCAGCATTAAGGATCTATTAACCGAATCAGATTATTGGGCCAAGTATCACGGTCATGACATTATCGCCAGCAGTGATGTAGAGCAAGCTATTGAGCAAAAGGTGCATCGTCTGGACAGAATTCGGGAAAAAATGTACGAAAATATTCACCGTGGGACCGTTTTGATCGACACTGAAAATAAAGTCGTTGGCCAGATCAATGCCTTGTCAGTTTTGCAATTGGGTGAATTTATGTTCGGCCAGCCTTCTCGAATCACGGCTACAACTCGATTTGGTAATGGAAAAGTCGTTGATATAGAAAAAGAAACCAAACTTGGCGGCGCTATTCATTCCAAGGGTGTATTGATATTATCCAGCTTTATTTCCTCCCGTTATGCCCGTAATACGCCTTTTTCTATGGCTGCCAGCCTGGTATTTGAACAATCATACGGTCATATCGAAGGCGATAGTGCATCATTGGCTGAATTATGTGTCATTTTATCATCTCTGGCTGAAATCCCTCTACGTCAGGAGCTTGCAATCACCGGTTCGGTTAATCAATTAGGCCAGGTGCAGCCAATCGGTGGTGTCAATGAAAAGATAGAAGGCTTTTTTGATATCTGTAAAGAAAAGGGCTTAACGGGCACTCAGGGTGTCATCATACCCGCCAGTAATGTTAAATATTTAATGTTGCGCTGGGATGTAGTGCATGCGGCTAAAGCAAAACAGTTTAATATTTATACGGTAGAAACTGTTGATGAAGCTTTGCAATGCCTGACTGATATGGAGCCTGGTATTCGTAACGACGACGGCAGCTTTGCTGAGGACTCATTCAATGCTAAAGTTGAGGCACAATTATTAAGCTTTAATACCATCAGGAAGCAGTTTATGGCGGCTGATAAATAGTTAAGCTATCATGATGACAGATAAGTAAGTATACGGGTAAATGCAGATAAAGCTTGTGCTCATCTTGACTGGGTAAGGTCGTCATTCCCGAAGTTTGTTATATTTAGCCATTGTAAACTACAATAAATGCCCCTATAATTGCCCTTGATAATGTAAATAAAATGAGGCATTGATAATGAGTATTGATTTTTTACACACCGTTATCGATAATGATGGCTTAGTTGCATCAGCTGCACTTGCAAAAGAATTGCATATCACTAAAAGCGATCTTGCTGAAGTGACAGGCTTATCCAGAGATTCAGTCTCTAAAGTAGCCAGGCTCAAAAGCAAAGCAACACAAGCTAGGTTACGAGATACAGTAGAAATTATTAACCGTGTCACTGAATGGTCAGGGAGTGTCGGTCGTGCTTTTGCATGGTTTCGCTCTCAACCGTTACATTCTTTTGGTGATAAAACAGCCGAAGATTTAGTTAAAGAAGGACGAGCAAAAGCGGTTAAAGATTATCTTTCTCGTATTGCAGAGGGCGGTTACGCTTGAGTATACCCACATTTCGGTTTACTGGCGTTGTCTATAGAGCGCACCATCCCATGTGGGCGTTTGATCCGCTATCGGGTGCAGGGGCTAAAAAACAGGGTGGGCGTTTTAATTGCCCTGAAAGCCTGGCCTTATATTCGTCACTTGATTTAACAACGGCATGGATGGAGGCGCAACAGGGATTTCCTTTCAAAGCACAGCCTATGACTATCATTACATACGATGTTGATTGTGCAAAGATTGTTGATCTCAATGATTCCAGTACACTCAGCTTACTGGGTTTTAGTCCAACTGAATTAGCCTGTGCCTGGGAAGATTTGGCCACACAAAAACAACAGCCACCCACTTGGAAGTTAGTCAAACAATTACAATCATTAGGTGTTTCAGGTATTAAATGTCGAAGCTTTGCGCCAGGGTGTACAGAGAAAAACCAAAATTTAGTGTTGTGGCAATGGTCAGATACACCGCCCAATTATATTCAGGTGATTGATGATTTTAAGCGCCTACCAAAATCAAAAGCTTCATGGAAAGGTGAGTAAGGTTAGATATACTACAACCCACCACAATAAAATTTATAGCCTAAAACGAAATAACCCGCCAGTTTGAGGGTGTTCCGAAGAGCATAGCCTTGGCGGGTTTTGTTACGCACTATTTTAGTCTGCCTATACTTTGTGTTTCAAGTTATCTTTGCTATCTAATTTTTATAAATTGCTTTACGGTGTCCAATTTCTAATAGCAAAATAATTAATTCATTATCTTTTAGCTGACAAATTAAACGATAATCACCGGCTCTATACCGCCATAAACCTTTTAAATTACCTTGTAACGCTTTACCTGTAGAGCGTGGAGAGTCTGTTTTACTTAACTTATCAATAAAACTTTCTATACGTTTTTTAGTGGAATGATCTAGGGCTGTAAGAGTTTTTGCAGACTTACTGCTTAGTTTAATTTCCCAAGTCATAAAGGTTTTCTTTTACCTGCTTCCAAGGAATAAGCTGTTCTTCTCCACTTTCAATTTTATTAAGCATTTCCTCAGCGGTTTTAATATCTTGGTAGTCGGCTAATTTGTCATTAATGGCTTCATTAATGACATCTTCTACAGGCATATGTAAATTCTGCGCCATTTTCTCAAGTTCACGGCTTAATTCATTGTTTAAATTTATATTAATCATTGCTTTACCTTAAAAAATAGTAACTTTTTATTACCCACTAGAACCTGAACTATACAAAAAAGGTCATTCCTGCATGACTACCCAGTCAAGCGTGGGCACAAGGCTTAGCAGGAGTCTATGCTCAGCGTAGATTTCCGATCAAAAGACTTCGGGAGTGGCGAAAATTTCTCATTATTTACCCGTAAATAATGAGAAGTTACAAATAATACCTTGCTGGACATTGGTAAATATTATAGCACTTAATCTAATATTGAATTTTCTGGGAAAGCGGCATTAGCTTTTAGCGGTATAGTACTAAAGCCTATCAATAGGCATAAAAAAACCTGATAACCTAGGTTAGCCCTAAATTATCAGGTTTTGTCTGTTTATACCGCCAATTTACCGCAAAATTAGCGATATTAAATTTTAAATCCTTTTAAAATTAATGCTTTATTGGTGGAGACGGGGGGAATTGAACCCCCGTCCGCAAGCACTCCGCCTTTGGATCTACATGTTTATTCCGCACTTTAATTTAACTAGAAGCTACCCGTCGGACCAAGATACTTATAGCGATTTCGATTGGGTTTAGCGGGACAGAACTCCGAACAAAGTTCTTAGCGCGATCTTATGTAAAGTGACTCCTAGATGTCCCGAAGGACTCTACCCGCATAAGCACAGATAGCCAGGAGAATGGTGCTGGGTTTAAGCAGCTAAAGCCATTGAGTAGTTTTCGTCAT
>DAOVWV010000232.1 GCA_030636485.1 Methyloprofundus sp. | reverse complement strand
TACTCACTAGCCTTCCTCACGTTGCGGTTAAAATAACTTACGAGTGTCTTATCCTGCAACCGCTTCAACAGCCGATAAGAATGGGTTAGCGAATGTAAAGAATAACGCCATACCAACACCGATCATAGTTACCGCATCTAATAGACCCGCAACAACGAACATTTTAACTTGTAACATAGGTACCATTTCTGGTTGGCGTGCAGCACCTTCAAGGAACTTACCACCCAATAGACCGAAGCCTATCGCTGTACCCATAGCACCCATACCTAAAACCAGACCTACTGCAATAGCAGTCATACCTTGTACATCAGCAATCAACGCTGCAAGTTCCATAATACCTCCAAAAGTATTGTTATATTAAAAATTTAAAGAATTTGTTTTTTATTAATGATCTTCGTGCGCCATGCTTAGGTATACGATAGTCAATACCATAAAGATGAACGCCTGAAGAGTAATAATAAGAATATGAAAAATAGCCCACGGAAAACTTAACAGAGGCTGTATATACCAAGGAAGCAAAGCGATCAGAATAAAGATCAATTCACCCGCATATAAGTTACCAAATAGTCGTAAGGCAAGAGATATGGGCTTGGCAATTTCTTCAACGAGCTTTAGCAGCAAGTTAAACGGCATCATCCATGGACCAAAAGGTGTACAGGTTAATTCTTTGGCAAAACCTAATACGCCTTTAATTTTGATACTGTAGAAAATAATCAGCAGAAAGACACTGATGGAAAGCGCAAAAGTTGCATTTAAATCAGTACTGGGAACAACCCGCATGTATTCCATCCCCATCATACCAGCGACCGCTGGCAGAAGATCGACTGGGAACAAATCCATAAAGTTCCACATAAAGACCCACATAAAAATGGTTAATCCCAGCGGTGCAATCAACTCACTCCTACCATGAAAAGTATCTTTAACCTGCTGATCAACAAACTCAATAATCATTTCGACAAAGGCTTGACCTGTTCCCGGAATGCCCGTTGTTGCTTTTTCAGCCGCTGTCTTGAAAACCCAGATAAACAAAGCACCTAGAACTGCAGAGAAAAACAAGGTATCTAAATGTAGCGTCCAAAAACCCTCACCTACTGATAACGGTGTGAGATGGTGAACAATATATCCTGTTGCGCCTTCTGCCGCGTGTTCTTCACTAGCCATTTGTTACTCGCCTTCCTAAAAAATTAATATTTACGTATAAATAACGCAAACCAAAAAACTGTTAATGCTGATACACAAGCTGTAAAAACAGCTATGAATTCAACTTTAGGGTCTTGAAAAATCATTGCAAACAGTGCTGCGGTAATGATCAACTTCCCCGATTCACCGGCGTAAAATGAGCGGACAACCTTTCTGGCCTCCTCCCCCTTATGCTGGGTGGTTTTTCGTGCGAAATACCAATTAGGAATCAGAGCCGCCAAGCCACATACAAAGCTGACTTTGCACTTAAATCACTGCCAAACAAGAAAAAAAACAGGATGACCACTAAGACAACAACTAATTGCCCCAAAAGTACCTTGTTTACCACTGAGAGCTTTTGAATTTTTCTCACATAAAACCCGATAAATTAATAAAAGAATTATAACGATCTGGCGGAATTTAAGCAAGGAGAGATTTATTTATGCAAGCTAACTCTCCCCATTTCAATAGCCACTCAGCAAGAGATAGCACAATAAAAAGGGCTAGCCTACTTTCATTACAAAGCAAGCTAACCCTTTCTGATTCGATCCACTCCACTATCCAGTTGAATGGCTAAACCTAAAAACAGTATTACATCGTCTCTACACCAGACTCTTTAGCAATCAATACCACATCCGCAGGTCTCAAACCAAAGATACCGACTGAAACGACACCCGCAAGGTTATTGACCAATCTCTCTAAAGCAAGGGGTTCTGCTATTTCCAGATTATGTACATCAATAATTTCACAGCCATTATCGGTAAGATAGTTTTCACGCCAGATAGGTTGCCCGCCCAGCTTAACAACTTCACGTGCTACATAACTGCGCGCCATAGGAATCACTTCGATAGGGAGTGGAAACTCACCCAATACCTTGACTGTTTTGCTTTCATCAACAATACAGACAAATTTTTCACTGGCACCGGCAATGATTTTCTCACGCGTTAAAGCACCACCACCGCCTTTAATCAACTGCTTTAGTGGATTAACTTCATCAGCACCATCAACATAAACATCCAGGTTACCTGATTCGCTTAACTCCATCACAGGAATACCGATTTTTTTCAGTCTTTCTGTCGTTGCAATAGAGCTAGAAACTGCCCCTTTGATATCATTTGTTAAGTTAAAGTCAGCTAAACAATCAATAAAGTGATTAACCGTTGAGCCTGTACCTACACCTAATATTTCAACATCTTTAATATAAGGTAAAGCCGCTTCTGCTGCTTTACGTTTGCTTTCATCTTGTGTCATACGTTTCTTTTCCTAAACAATACCTAACAACATAATCTGGCTTATGCACCTCATAATCCAGGCTCGCTATTTATCAATTAAGCTTTTGCTAATTCAGCGCGCATTTCATCAATCACAGTTTTATAATCAGGCTGGCTAAAAATAGCAGAACCCGCAACAAACATATCTGCGCCTGCTGCTTTAATTTCGCGGATATTATCGACTTTTACACCACCATCAATTTCCAGACGAATATCGTAGCCACTGTCATCAATTCTTTTTCTTGCTTCACGTAACTTATCTAACGTTGCAGGAATAAACGATTGACCACCGTACCCAGGGTTAACTGACATTAATAAAATAATATCTACTTTATCCATCACATAGTCAAGAAAATGTAATGGCGTAGCTGGGTTAAATACCAGACCTGATTTACATCCCAGGTCACGCACCATTTGCAAAGATCTATCAATATGCGTCGTTGCTTCAGGATGAAAAGTAATGATACTTGCGCCTGCTTTTGCAAAGTCTGGAATAATACGGTCAACAGGATCAATCATTAGATGAACATCGATAGGGGCTGTAACACCATGTTTTCTCAGCGCATCACAGACCAAAGGCCCAATCGTTAAATTTGGCACAAAGTGATTATCCATAACGTCAAAATGCACAACATCCGCACCTGAGGCTAAAACATTATCCACTTCTTCACCTAGCTTCGCGAAATCCGCAGAAAGAATCGATGGTGCAATCCAGTTATCAGTCATATCATTTCTCCAATTCAATTATTATTTTATTATTATACTTTGTGTTATTGCTCTATGTAGTGTTTTTTATAGCAACAAAAGGCAGCGTAGCGCTTCAAATCACAACGCAAGCCCTTGCCACTCGTTTTACGAGTCTTCTTGCAATGCTTCTAACAATTTTTTCGCAGGCATATACCCAGGGAAAACAGTTCCTTTAGGCGTAATGATCATCGGCGTACCACGCACACCTAATTCATCCCCTAAAGCCATATGGGCATCTACCGGGTTTTTACAGGTTTTTGCCTCAGGTGGGTTTTTATTTGACTTAGCCGCTGTTAAAGCCGCATTTCTATCACTCGCACACCAGACAGAAACGGCTTTTTTATAGGCTGAAGAATCTTTACCAGCACGCGGAAAAAACAAATACTGTACAGTAATACCTTCGGCCAGATATTGATCAATTTCTGCATGTAGTTTACGACAATAGCCGCAATCTATATCAGTAAAGACACTGATCACATATTTTTCCCTGGGCGCTTTAAAAATGATCATATCATCTTTAGAAACAGAATTAATCAATACTGCCTTGGCAACAGCGAGCTTCTCTTCTGTTAAATCTTTTTTATCCACTAAATCAAACATGCGTCCTTGAATAAGATACCTTCCATCCTCAGAAATATAGTAGATATTGGCGCCTGCCATGACTTCATATAAGCCTTTTATCGCTGAAGCGTTTATACTTTCCACTGTCAGTGAGGGCATGCTTTCAGCAATCTTCTTCTTCAACGCCTCTTTATCCACTTCCGCATTTGCGATAGGTGACAAGAACAAGCTACCCACCAATAAAGTCTGTATAAATTTTTTCATTACTAATCCATAGAATTAAGAACAAAGCCCCGCCCTGTTCGTTATTGAAATAAACGCTCTATATCCACAAACATTGCC
>DAOVWV010000372.1 GCA_030636485.1 Methyloprofundus sp. | reverse complement strand
TAATGAGACGTTACCAATGAGGAGTACAAAAACATGTTTTTGTACTTCAAATGAGCAATATTTTCACAGCCTCAGAGCATTGGAACCAATAATTACACCTTACCCCGTGTTTTCATCAAATAATCAAACAAAGGATGTGTAATGCACCAGTTGGCATTGTCATTGAGCAAATGATGCCGGTAATGCCAGGGTAAAGAGTTTTTTGCCCAGTCACGTTGGCAATGCGCCTGTCGGTGCAAAAAATAGTAAATAAAAACAGAAAAAAAGATCGCCCAGGCATAGCCATTAGCTAACCAGAAAAAGGGTAGGTTCAAGATTAAAATACAGATTAAAACCAGCCATTCCTTGGCTTGGCTATTCCAAAGCTTTGGCCATTTTTGATACCCCGTATCCAGCATATCATTGTGCCGGGCAACCGTGTGGTGTTCATATAAATGATAAGCCCAAAAACTTTGCGGGTTTTGTCCCAGGCCATGCAAGAAATAACGGTGAATAAACCATTCACCTGCATTGGCTGCGAGTAAGCCGAAGATAAACTGCATAGCCCAATCCATCATTATTTCCTCATTGTTTAAAAAACATTTAGGCCATCAGAATTATTGGTAAATCCTCGTCCCTAAGCGTGCGCAAAACCTAGCGTCGCAAACGTGTATTTAAAATAATGATCCACTAATAAAAGTGCGAATATCAGCATTAAATAGATAATGGAGTAGCCAAAGGTTTGCATGGCCACTTTATCCGTTTTTGTCTGCATCATTTTAATTGCAAAATAAATAAAGCCTAAGCTGAGTAAGGCTCCTGGGATTAGATATATCAGCCCACTCATACCTGTCAGGTAAGGGAGTAGGGTCACGATAAATAATAAAATCGTGTATAGCAGGATATGTAAACGGGTAAATTCCGTACCATGTGTCACGGGGAGCATGGGAATATTCACTTTTGCATATTCATCACGTCTGGCAATGGCAAGCGCCCAGAAATGCGGTGGTGTCCAGACAAAAATCAATAGGAATAATAATAAAGAATACGGGTGTACGTCGCCCGTCATCGCACACCAGCCTAAAACCGGAGGAGCTGCACCTGCTGCGCCACCTATTACGATATTTTGCGGGGTCATGCGTTTTAAATACACGGTATAAATAACCGCGTAACCAATGAGTGACAGGAAAGTGAGTGCTGCGGTGAGTATGTTAACCAGAAAAATCAGGATCAACATCGCGGTAATACCTAATACGCCCGCAAAGGTCAGTACATTGGCCGAATTGAGCTCGCCCTGAGGTAAGGGGCGGTTCTCTGTACGTGACATTTCAGCATCGGCTTTTTGGTCAATAAAGTGGTTTATTGCAGCGGCTGAAGCAGAGGCCAAACCAATACCCAGTGTTGCGTAGATAAACAGTGCAATGGGAGGCATTCCCGGAACGGCAAGTAACATGCCTACATTTGCAGTAAACACCAAGAGTAAAACTACCTTGGGTTTACATAATTCCAGATAGTTTTTCCAGCTTATTGTCGTTTTTTTGTTTGTCATACTCTGTTTGTAAAATTTAATGCTTATCTGAGTTAGAATAACACGCTTTATCAGGTTTTTTATCGTTTACTATTCAGGAGGAGGTGTAATGATAACCCGTATTTTTATATTGTTATTGTTCTATTCATTTAATATCCATGCCACCCAAGTGCATGAGCGGGTATTAACGAATGGACTTAAAGTCTTGGTTAAAGAAGAGCACCGCTCACCCGTGGTCGTCTCACAAATCTGGTATAAAGTTGGCTCCAGTTATGAGCCTTTAGGTATTACCGGTATTTCGCATATGCTTGAGCATATGATGTTTAAAGGGACTGATGCGTATCCGGCCGGTGAGTTTTCTAAAATCATTGCAGAAAACGGCGGCAGGGAAAATGCATTTACTGGGCGTGATTATACCGCATATTTCCAAACGCTGGAGAAGTCTCGCTTGGCGATTAGTTTTGAATTAGAGGCGGATCGTATGCAGCATTTACATCTTTTGACGGAGGAATTGCAAAAAGAACTGCAAGTGGTGATGGAAGAGCGGCGTATGCGTACCGAAGATAATCCACGGGCTAAATTACAGGAATATTTAATGGCACTTGCCTATACCAACTCATCCTATAAGAATCCGGTGATTGGCTGGCCAGTGGATATAGAAAACTACCAGGTTGCTGATCTACAGCAGTGGTATCAGCAGTGGTATGCTCCGAATAATGCAACCCTGATTGTCGCCGGAGATGTACAGGCGGAAGCGGTGTTCAAACTGGCGGAACAGTATTTTGCGGCAATTCCCCGAGGCGATATTCAGGCTTTAAAGGCACAGCGTGAAATGCCGCAAGTGGGGGTTAGACGTATGACGGTTAAACTACCTGCAAAAGTACCCTATATCCTAATGGGCTATAAGGTGCCCAGTTTAAATACCGTGGAACAGGGCCAGGGCTGGGAAGCGTATGCATTGGATGTATTGGCGGCCGTTGTTGACGGGGGTGAAAGTGCCCGGCTACCTGCACGCCTACAGCGCGGACAACAGATTGCCAGCTCGGTCGGGGCAGGGTATGACCTGGGAGGAAGACTGGAGGAGTTGTTTTTATTTGAAGCAACACCGGTAAAAGGTAAAGCTTTATTGGATATGGAAATGGCACTAAAAGCTGAAATACACAGTTTGCAAACCGAGCGAGTGAGTGCAACAGAACTGGCGCGAGTTAAGGCACAGGTCTTGGCGAGTTCAGTCTATGAACAGGATTCGCTGTTTTATCAGGCG
>DAOVWV010000379.1 GCA_030636485.1 Methyloprofundus sp. | reverse complement strand
TCGCCATGTACTTACCTATCTTCAAGCTCGGTGCAGTGGTCGGTTAAAGCTTATGACTGAGCCTAGCTTACACCTACACGACAGCATTTCATTTAAAATGCTGTCGTGTATAAATCCTGTTGATTACTCTCTCTTTTTCTAAGTTCTTATGTCCTCTTATTCTTTTATTTTAAATTCACCTGTCTTACTCGGTCTATTTGCTGGCATTGTAGGCCTAATGGTCGGAAGCTTTCTCAATGTCGTTATTTACCGCCTGCCTGTCATGATGAAGCGGGATTGGAAAAAAGAGTGTCAGGAATTTCTTGAACTGCCTATTAGCGATCAGCCTGCTGAAACCTTTAACCTAGCCCTTCCTGCGTCTCACTGCCCTGGCTGTCATGCAGAAATCAAGGCATATCAAAATATTCCGGTCTTCAGCTACCTATTTTTACGCGGTAAATGTGCAAACTGCCAAACGAGTATTTCTATACGCTACCCATTGGTTGAGCTATTGACTGGCATTTTATCCGTTGTCGTTGCCTATCAACTAGGCGGGCATATTGCAACACTGTTTGCACTGCTACTGACCTGGGTACTTGTCGCTCTCAGTGGCATTGATATCGACCATCAATTACTACCTGACAATATCACCTTGCCTATGCTATGGCTGGGGCTATTCTTAAGCCTGTTTAATGTTTTTACCGACCCTGTCTCCAGTATTATCGGTGCAATGGCTGGCTACCTTATTTTATGGACAATTTACTGGCTCTTTAAACTACTGACCGGTAAAGAAGGTATGGGCTATGGCGATTTTAAACTACTCGCTTTATTCGGTGCCTGGCTAGGCTGGCAATACCTGCTACTGATTATCCTGCTATCATCATTAGTCGGTGCCATTATCGGTACCTCAATGATTATTTTCGTACAACGCGACAAAAATATTCCTATTCCTTTTGGCCCCTACCTCGCTATTGCCGGATGGATTGCCCTTTTATGGGGAAGTGAAATTAACTCACTTTACCTGACCAGCGTTGGTTTACAATGATAATACCTCATGTATAAAGTGGGTCTGACAGGCGGAATTGGTTCAGGAAAATCAACTGTTTGCGATTTATTTAAGCACCATGCCACTCCCATTATTGATGCCGATGAAATAGCTCATGCGTTGGTCATGCCCGGAAAAAAAGCACTTATCCAGATCAGCGAATGCTTTGGTCAAGACTCTATGACTGATACGGGCACATTAAACCGCGCCCGTCTACGTCAAATCATCTTTAATGATGCAGAAAAAAAGCAGCAGCTTGAAAGTATTATGCATCCACTCATTTATACGGAAATAGAGCGTCAATTAAGCCGCTTAACTGATGCATACTGCATTATTGCCATTCCATTATTAATCGAAACAAAGATGCAAGCTCTCGTCGATCATATTTTAGTGATTGACTGCCCTATGGAAATGCAAATTAATAGAGTAGAATTACGTGACCAATTAACTAATACTCAGGTTATGAATATTATCAACAGTCAGGTATGTAGAACTGAGCGATTAACACATGCTGACAGTATTCTATACAATACCCAAGATATCACTTACCTAAGCCATCAGGTTGATAAATTACACCAGAAATTTCTTAAACAAACAAAGTGACTACTGAATATATAAGCTACGAATTCCCTTTAAATGAACGCATGCGCGTATTCATACGCCTGGAACAACTTTTTTTACAACTAGAGCATTTTTTACTGGGTACGAGTATTTGGGATAAACGTGCAGCGGTCAACACACTGGTGGATATTTTGCAGGTTTTTAGCCGTCACGATTTAAAAGCCGAAATGCTAAAAGAATTAAAACGCCATTCTAAACGGCTTAGTCAGCTATCAACCCATGAAGGCGTTGATACGACAAGACTCCTAAATATACTCAGCGAATTAAACTCAGCCAGTAAAATACTCTATGCAACAAACGGAAAAATAGACCTTGCAAGCATGAAAAGTGACTTGTTTGAAACGATTACTCAGCGCAATAGTATCCCCGGCGGCACCTGCTCGTTTGATCTCCCTTCTTACCATTACTGGTTAGAGCAATATCAAGAAACACAAAACGAAGATTTACAAAGGTGGATTAGTCAGTTTGCCCCCATTCGGACTGCCGTTGACTTGATTTTGAATTTTATCCGATTAAGTGGCGTAATCACTTATGAAACGGCTAAAAATGGTTTTTACCAGGCAACACTAGACCAAACCCAGCCTTATCAAATTGTCATTATTAAGTTACTAAGAACAAGCCCTTATTTTGCAGAAATCAGTGGTGGGAAGCACCGCTTTACGGCTCGCTTTATGAGTCCGGCAACAGGAAACACCCGGCCTAAACAGGCAGCGACTGATATTGAATTTTCACTCAGGCATTGTGTTTTGTAAGCAAGCGATGAAAACATATTAGCCAGTGCATCCGACAGCTTACGATAGGACGCACACCAGTCCCTGGAAGATGCGCTTCGTGCCTCAGCACATCCTATGCCTGCGAGCCTTAACCTACTACGCCTCTTAATACTATGAATTTTCCCTACTTACCCGCTATATTCCCCCAAAGAATTTTATGTAGCTGCACTTGAAACCGCACTGGCAATTGATCAGCCAGAATCCACTCAGCCAGCTCTGTTGGGTCTTGCTCCCCCATTGCAGGCGAGAACAACAGCTCACATTTCTTATCTAGCTGATATTGTAATATTTTTTCTTTAGACCACGCATAGT
>DAOVWV010000294.1 GCA_030636485.1 Methyloprofundus sp. | reverse complement strand
TGGTCGAAATGGCTTTATATGGTCAAACGGCTGCTACAAGGAAAATATCATGAGCATTGAAATACGTGTCCCGACACTCCCCGAATCAGTTGCTGATGCGACTTTAATTAGCTGGCATAAGCAAGTGGGAGATAGCGTCCAGCAGGATGATAATCTGGTTGACCTAGAAACTGATAAGGTCGTGCTTGAGGTGCCTGCCCCAGTATCGGGGGTGCTGAGTGAGATTATTGTCCAGGATGGTAGTACGGTCAAAAATGGCGACCTGCTGGCGATGATCAGTGGCAGCGATACAGAGGCTGTGGATAAAGAGTCGGCAGTTGCGAGCGAGGCACACGCAACAGTGCAGAGTGATATTCCACTTAGCCCGGCAGTGCGTCGCATTATCTTTGAAAGTGACCTTGATCCGGCACTGATTACAGGGACAGGCAAAGGTGGCCGGCTCACTAAAACCGATGTACAGGACTATTTAAACAAAAAAACAGCTGCAAAACCTATTGCTGTTAAAGCGAGCCGTCCTGAGCCAGTGGTAGAGACTGTGCCTTTAAGTGTGGATACTGAAACGCAGCTTGACAGTCGCAGTGCAAGACCGGAACAACGGGTGCCTATGACACGCTTACGCGCCAAAGTGGCTGAGCGCCTGTTACAGGCACAGCAAAATGCGGCGATGTTAACCACCTTTAATGAGGTGAACATGCAAAGCGTTATTGACTTGCGTCAGCAATATCAAGAGCGTTTTAGCAACAAACACGGAGTTAAATTAGGCTTTATGTCCTTTTTTATTAAAGCCTCCATTGAAGCGCTTAAGCGCTTTCCTGCCATTAACGCCTCGATTGATGGTGAGGATATTATTTATCATGGCTATTATGATGTAGGTATTGCGGTTGCTTCGCCGCGCGGTTTGATAGTGCCTGTGCTGCGTGATGCAGACCAATTGGATTTTGCGGGTATAGAAAAGAATATTGTTGATTTTGGTGAAAAATCCAAAGCAGGCACACTGTCTTACGAAGAATTGAATGGCGGTACCTTTACGATCACCAATGGCGGGATTTTCGGCTCCATGCTTTCCACACCGATTCTTAATCCCCCTCAATGCGCCATATTAGGGATGCATGCCATTACCGAGCGCCCCGTGGTTGAAAACGGTGAAATTGTCATTCGTCCCATTATGTATCTCGCCTTATCTTATGATCATCGTTTGGTCGATGGGCGTGATGCCGTGCAGTTTCTTGTGGCCATTAAAGAAGGCCTGGAATCACCTGCACATTTATTGCTTAATATTTAAGCTAGGATCATCTAATGTCTTATAAAACTCATGACTTCGATGTGATTGTCATCGGTGCCGGCCCTGCTGGCTACGTTGCTGCGACACGCGCGAGTCACTTAGGTCTTAAAACGGCGTGTATTGATAACTGGGACGCTGAAAATGATACGCCCTGTCTCGGTGGCAACTATGTGAATAACGGTTGTATTTCGGCGGTTGCGTTGCTGGAATCGGCAAAATTATTTCATACACTCAACCACGGTATAGCCGAACATGGTATCAGTGCGAGTAATATTCAGGTAGATCTACCGCGTATGCAGCAACGAAAAGCGTCCATTGTGACTGCCTTAAATCAACAGGTCGAGAAAATTTTTATTGATAATAGGGTGGAAATGATTCATGCCGATGGACAGTTGATTAACCCACACCGAGTTGAAATAACCCCTTTTACGGACGGATTACCCAAAGTAATCAGTGCTGATAAGATAGTTCTTGCGGCGGGCTCCAGTTCGGTAGAGCTCAGTTTCGCAGAGGTAGATAATGAATTTATCATTGATGTGAAGGCGGCATTAAATTTACAAAGTGTTCCTGAAACACTGGGAATTATTGGTGCAGGTGCCATCGGTATAGAGCTAGCGGGTATCTGGAATAAATTAGGGGCAAAAGTTGTGTTGCTAGAGGCGCAGGAATCTTTTATGACCATGGCAGACCAGGAAATATCAGATGAAGCACTCAAACTCTTTAGTCAGCAAGGGTTAGATATACGCCTGGGAGCGCGGGTTGTTTCCACCCATATTGAAGGTGCACAGGTCAAGGTCGTCTATGAAGATGCTCAGGGACAACAGCAATGTTATTTTGAAAAGCTGATCGTCGCATCAGGTAGAAAGCCCAACACCGAGACATTGATAGCCGCTTCGGTTGATTTGCTTCTGGATGAAGAGGGGTTTGTCCATGTTGATGAAAGCTGCTGCACAACACTGCCAGGGGTTTATGCCATTGGTGACTTGACGCTATCCGGCCCTATGCTCGCGCATAAAGGTATAGAAGAAGGTATTTTTGTTGCTGAGCATATTGCCGGGAAGCAATCCCCGATTAATTATCATACGATACCCAATGTTATCTATACCAACCCTGAAATTGCCTGGGTGGGCCAGACTGAACAGGATCTGCTTGCCAAAGGTGAGAATATCAAAACCACCTGCTTCCCCTTTAGTGCAACCAGTCGCTCGAAAATCATGGGTACGACCGAAGGTATGGTTAAAATGATTGTGCGGGCAGATACGGAGGTTATTCTGGGAGTGCATATTATCGGCTCACTGGCCTCGGAATTGATTGCAGAGGCTGTTTTAGCGATGGAGTTCTCGGCGACCGCTGAAGACCTGGCGCGTACCATACATGCCCATCCGACCATTTCTGAAGCAATACATGAAAGTGCTTTGGCATTGAATGGACGGTCTTTGCATATTTCTGTTTGATGTTGTTGGCAGTGAAGGCTTAGCCTGTACACTTTGAAAGAGGGGGGGGGATATTTTTTGGATTCCCCCTTTTTTATCAAAAGGGGGAGGAGTTGCCTTAAGCCTAAGTAATCACCGTAGGCTCTACGCGTCCAGTGCGTTTTTTGACTTCACAAAACTGTTCAGCAAGCTCTATCAACTCTGCCAGTGCATCTTGTGGGTCTTGGTCGTGTTTATTTGCATCCGCTTCATATTTTTCTAAATAAATGCGTAGCGTTGCCCCAACAGTACCGGTACCCGATAGGCGGAAAATAATGCGCGAGCCATCCTCAAAGCCTATGCGTATGCCTTGTTGTGAGCTGACGCTATTATCAATCGGGTCAGTATAGCTAAATTCATCGGCGTATTGAACCGTGTACTGAGCAAATGACTGGCCTGCCAATGAGGCTAGCTGACTGCGCAGGTGATCCATGATGTCATTAGCAATGTCACTTTCCACCGCTTCATAATCATGGCGACAATAAATGTCACGCCCGTATTGTTGCCAGTGTTCAGTGACTATCTGGCTAACGGGCTGTGCCTTTTTAGCCAGAATATTAAGCCAGAATAATACTGCCCATAAACCATCTTTTTCACGCACATGGTTGGAACCTGTTCCAAAGCTTTCTTCGCCACAGAGGGTGATTTTATCGGCATCTAATAAATTACCGAAAAACTTCCAGCCAGTCGGGGTTTCAAAGCAAGGCAGGTTCATG
>DAOVWV010000216.1 GCA_030636485.1 Methyloprofundus sp. | reverse complement strand
TGCTTCAGGTTGTCTTCGGCCTCAGAAACCGCCTTTATCAGCACCAGATTACTCAATGTCCCTTTGACAATCCCTAGAGCCGTTAATATGGGTACGCCATTAGATAATAAGGTCCCTAAAGTCCGGGTAAAGTTCGTGGTATTCATATTGCGCACGATCTCCCCAAACATCGGTATCGACAAAATAAGTCGATCCCACTGTTCTTTGCGCGGCCCGACACTCAGCTCATAACGCATAGTAAAATACGTACCAGTCCCGACAATAAACAAAGCCCACCAGTAACTTTGCAGCCATTCAGCCGTACCGACAACGATCTGGGTAGAGATGGGCAGCTCCTTACCCGCACTTTCAAACATTTCGGTAAATTGCGGCACCACAAAGGTCAATAATAAAAAAACTGACCCAACCGCCATCACCACTAGAATAATCGGGTAGATTAAAGCGGTACTCACGGTATCTTTTAGCTCTTTGGATTTTTCCAGATATTCAGATAGCTGCCCTAACACGACATCAACACTTCCACCCGCCTCACCGGCACGTAACATATTGATATAAAACCGGGAAAAGGCACCTGATTCAGACTCCAGCGCATCGGCCAGATTAACCCCGCCTTTTACTTGTTGCAGTACATTATTGATTAGCCCATGTATCTTGGAATCTTCTTCAATAAGATCCATTAAAACGACTAAAGACCTGTCTATCGGTAGGCCGGCTTGTAACAATGTTGCCAACTCTTTGGTAAAGAGTCCGATCTCTTTTTGCGTTAAGCCATCTTTATTTTTTTTAGCAGAAAACAAATAGGCCGATTTCAAGCCGGACTGTGAAACATTGATAGGAATTAACCCTTCAGATTGCAAAAAACCAAGCACTGCCGCTTCATCTTTTGCTTCTTTAGTCCCTTCCTGAACGGCTCCTTCTGCATTGACTGCCTTATAAGAAAATAAAGTCACTACACTTCCGTCGTCACACGCAATACTTCATCTAAAGTCGTTAAGCCCTTTGCTGCTTTTGCCAGGCCATCCTGATAAATGCTTAACATCCCGCCCCTCACGGCCTCCTCCTGAATCAAACCCGATTCTTTGTGTTCCATAACCATTTTCCTTAAGCTATCATTCATCACCAAAAATTCTATAATGGCCAAACGACCACTATACCCTATATCACCACACTCCTTACAACCCGTCGCCTGATATAGTGTCAATTTCCCATTTTTCAAGAAGCGCGTTAAGCCCTTTTCTTCCACAACTGCGGCAAGTGGCTGATAGGGTTCACGACAGTGCATACATAATTTTCTGACCAAACGTTGCGCCAGAATACCATTCACGGTCGAGGTTAACAGATAATCATCCAGCCCCATATCCAGCAACCTGGCAAGCGCCCCCGCCGCGTCATTAGTATGTAAGGTAGATAATACCAAATGCCCGGTTAATGCCGATTGCACCGCAATTTTTGCCGTTTCCAGATCACGCATCTCCCCGATCATGATCACATCTGGATCCTGCCTGACGATAGAACGTAATGCACTGCTAAAGGTCAAGCCAATTTTGGGTTTTGCCTGAATCTGGTTAACCCCATTTAACTGATATTCAACGGGATCTTCAACGGTAATAATCTTTTTTTCCGGCGTATTTAACTGACTTAACGCCGTATATAAAGTCGTCGATTTACCACTTCCCGTCGGCCCGGTAATCAAGATAATGCCATGCGGCTTGCTAAGTACCTCGATAAACTGCCGTTCATTAGCCGCTTCAAAACCCAATGCTTCAAAATCAAAAACCACATTTTCCTTGTCTAATAAACGTATCACGACACTTTCGCCATACATCGTGGGTGTCGTAGAGACACGCAAATCAATTTCCTTACCTTGCATCTGAATTTTAATACGTCCATCCTGCGGTAAGCGTCGCTCGGCAATATTCAGTTTTGCCATTAATTTAATTCTGGAAATAACCGCCGCTGTCGCACCTGCAGGTGGCCCCTCTATTTTTTGCAATACCCCATCTATACGTAAGCGGATGACTAAAACATCTTCAAAGGGTTCAAAATGAATATCCGATGCCTTACTTTCCAAAGCGCGTTGAAAAATAAGGTTTACCATACGAATAACCGGCGCTTCGCTAGCCAAGTCCTTTAAATGCTCTATATCATCCAATGATTCATCCGCCCCCAGATTATCAGTGATTTGCCCCATCTGGGTTTTACCATCCACATATTGTCGCTCTATCGCTTTATCAATATCGGACAAGACACCTATTTTCACCTCTATTTCTGTATTACAAATAAGCCGCAATGATTGCGCAATAACGGGGTTCTCTGGATCCATAACAGCCACGATAATTTTATCTTCGTCTGCCTTAATGCCTATCACATGAAATTCTTTTAAAAAGCGCAAGGAAATCTCATCAGGCAACACGGGAGCCTCAGGATATTCTTCCGCTGTAATAACGCTTAAACCCGTCATCTTTGCCAAAGCACTGGCAACATCTTTCTCTGAGCACAGGCCTAATTTTACCAACAACAAAGGCAACCGGGTCTCTTGCATTTGCTGTTGAATTTTAGTGACTTTATTTAAATCATTTTCACGCAGCGACTGCTGCTCAACAAGAATCTCAATAAAATTTTGGTAGCTCATATAGAATTATTTAACAATGAAAAATACAATGCCTTACGCCGTGACATAAAAATGATTTCTACCTCAACAATTAAGCGGGGAGGGGAATCTGACAAGTATAACAAAAAAGACCTTTAACTAAAAAAGATAAAACTGAATACATGCCCTGCCTTATCATCAACTGCCCAGTGCTGCATACACCAGCAAACTATTTTTCGGCGTAATCTGGGGCAGCTTGCCATACAGAACAATACAGGACTCTATTATGGCTAAATTTTCCCGCGCAGCTACCACAAAAATACTTTAGTAAGAAGCAAGTTATTTTATCAGTAGCAAGTTTTTCCCTTGAAAAAATCAATGCCTGTCCCTATATCGCAAAGATAATTATTATTTATTCTGGAGAACGTGAACACAATGACTGTTGAAGCAAAAAAAGAAACGCTTGGATTTCAAACAGAAGTTAAGCACTTATTAAACCTGATGATTCACTCTTTGTATAGTAACAAAGAGATCTTTCTACGCGAGTTAATTTCCAATGCATCTGATGCAGCTGACAAACTTCGCTTTGACGCACTCTCTAATGATAGCCTTTACGAAGGTGACAGCGAGCTGAAAATTCGTATCGCTTTCGATAAAGATGCCAATACAATCACTATCAGTGATAACGGTATCGGTATGACGCGCGAAGAAGTGCAAGAGCATATTGGTACCATTGCTAAATCAGGTACTAAACAGTTTTTTGATTCTCTAACAGGTGACCAGGCTAAAGACAGCGAATTGATTGGTCAGTTTGGTGTTGGTTTCTACTCTGCATTTATTGTTGCAGATAAAGTGACTCTAACAACACGTAAAGCAGGTTCTACAGAAGCGGTTACTTGGGAATCAGCAGGCGAAGGCGAATACACACTTGAATCTGTTGAAAAAGCAGGTCGCGGTACCGAGGTCGTCTTGCACCTAAAAGAAGATGAAAAAGAATTTTTAGATGATTACCGTTTACGCTCTATCGTCAAGAAATTCTCAGATCATATTTCTTTACCTATTATTATGGATAAAGAAATTCCAGCGGTAACCGATGAAGAAGGCAATGAAACTGAGCCAGCTAAAGTAGAAGATGAGACGGTTAACAGTGCTTCTGCGATGTGGACTAAGTCAAAAGATGAGCTAGATGATGACGCTTATAACGAGCTCTACAAACATGTTGGTCATGATTTTCAAGATCCTCTAGCGCATGTACACAGTAAAGTTGAAGGCACTAACGAATATACAATGTTACTGTATGTACCTGCACGTGCTCCTTTTGATCTATGGGATAGAGATGCTAAACACGGCGTAAAACTATATGTACGCAAAGTGTTTATTATGGACGATGCAGAACAATTAATGCCACGTTATTTACGTTTTATTCGCGGTGTGATTGATACTGATTCATTGCCATTGAATGTTTCGCGTGAAATTTTGCAACAAAGCAAAAAAATCAGCGTGATTAAAGCGGGGGCTGTTAAAAAAGTCTTGGGCTTACTGGAAAACATCGCTAAAAACGATAAAGAAAAATACGCCAGCTTCTGGTCTGAGTTTGGTAATGTCATCAAAGAAGGTCCAATCGAAGATCACAAAAACAAAGAACG
>DAOVWV010000203.1 GCA_030636485.1 Methyloprofundus sp. | reverse complement strand
CGTGAGCGCCTTCAAGTAACTGTTCAAAATTGTCCATCCCCAGATACAAGGCAATCGAAAGACCGATAGAGGACCAGAGCGAGTAACGGCCACCGACCCAGTCCCAAAATTCAAACATATGCTCAGGGTCAATGCCAAATTCTATGACATTTTTCTGGTGCGTAGAAAGGGCAACAAAATGTTTTGCAACAGCGGCATCATCCCCCGCCTGTTCTAGTAACCATGAACGTGCAGCTTTCGCATTAACCATGGTTTCCTGAGTGCTGAAAGTCTTTGAAGCAATAAGGAATAAAGTGGTTTCAGGCGATAGATTTTCCAGTGTTTCGTTTAAGTCCGTACGGTCAATATTAGAAACATAGTGAACTTCCATGCCTTCTACTGCGTAAGGTGTCAGTGCTCTAGTGACCATTTTAGGGCCTAAATCAGAGCCACCAATACCAATATTAACAATATCGGTAATCTTTTTGCCTGTATAGCCTTTCCACTCACCTGAGTGAATGCGCTTACAGAATTGACGCATTTTTTCTAGCGCTTTATTGACTTCAGGCATAACATCAACGCCATCCACATAAACGGGGTCGTTGCTACGATTACGTAAAGCGGTATGCAACACAGCACGGTTTTCAGTTTTGTTAATGCGTTTACCGGTAAACATATCTTCAATATGCCCACTTAAGTTTTGCGCTTTTGCAAGCTTAAGCAATAAAACAACGGTTTCATCGGTAATTCTATTTTTTGAATAATCAAATAATAGGTCTTCAAATTTAATTGAGTAGTTGTTAAACCGGTTAGGATTCGCTTCAAATAAATCTCTAATATCGAGCTGGGCTATGCGCTTTTGGTGTTCTACTAAAGTCAACCATTCAGGGGAATAGGTAAGTTCTGACATATTTCGAGCCTTGCAGTGCGTAAGTTTTTGAGTAATGACCTAATAGTATAAAATTTTACGGTAACATTCCAGTGATAGCAATAGCAATATAAGAAAATGATGATACAATTGACTTGCTTCGTTAACTTAATATAGCGTTATTCTTCCTTTGTCTCATACTATATGATAAAGTTTATGGTTGTTTTAGCGTATTGTTGAGTCAATAATGAGACAAAAACATTTAGAATTATAATAAATAAAATTAAGAGGAAGGAATTATGACAAACAGTATTATGAAAAAAAGTTTTATAGCTCTGTTAGGCATGCTATTTTCTACAATGCTTTGGGCGCATGGTGGAGCGGCTGGTACAGACACCGATCAGTGTAAATTTGAGTTAGAGCCAGAGCATTGGATTCATTATACGGCTTACCAACCTCTTTCTTATCCTGCGGAAGATTTTTGTGGAAACATCCCTGATACAGGTACGTTAACTCAGCTAGTATTTGACTATCAAGATGTTAGGTACCGTAATAGAGCAGTAGAGTTTGAAGTCACAAAAGAACCAGAAGGCAAGCGTGTATTTTTTCAAGCCGCTAAAAAACACAAGTCAGGTACCGTTGTTTTAAAATTACCTAATGGTGTACCTGAGCCAGGTAAATACTTAATCCACATTACCCTAAAAGGTGCTGCCGGCGAAAATCTGGATGCACATATGAGCTTTGTTGCTGGTAAAGGCATGGCAACAAGTTCAAGTAGTTTATTTATGTACGCACTATTTTTATTAGCCGGTTTATATGTTTTATACCTATCGCATGCAGGGTTTAAAGAAAAAGTTGATAAACTTTTAAATAAAGCGAAAGACGCGTAAATTAAATCTAATCAAGAGTGTTAATAATGCAGAAAAATCCTTTAGGAATGCTATTGGGTGCTGCTGTCATGCTGATGCCATTTTCGGCATCAGCTGTGATAGGCTTGCCTAAAACAGTTGAAGTAGACCGTGGAAAAGTAGAGACGGTTTGTAATCAAAATAACCCGGAGTGGCGAGAAGCACAGACGATTGAAGGCGTAAGCATGCAGGAGTCACTACGCTGTAGTCCTGATAATCCTTATGATATTGCCGCAGAAGTAAAAGGAACTAACAATATATCAATGGAAGCATTGATGAATACTCACTATGCAATGGATAGCATTATTAAAAAAAATGACATGGATGGCGATGGCGACCCTGATTTAATTATTATCAAATTAGAAGTTGCTGAGTTAAACGGTCACTCTCCTGATTTTGATGGGTTTGTACCAACATTTAATATAGCACCAGGCATTCAGCCCGGCATGTGGGTATTTGCTCCAAAATCACGCGGTATGGCAACCAGTAGTTTTGTCGGTACTGATGCGAATCCATTATTAAGAGCACCTTCACCCGTTATTCGTGTGGAGCAAGGCGATATCATCTGGATACAGTTAGAAAATACGCACTATTTTCCACATACTATTCACTTACATGGCGTTGATCACCCTTGGGTAGACAGTTCGGGTGAAGGTAATGATGGTGTACCACAGACCAGTGATAAGTTTGTCTTGCCAGGACAAAGCAAAACCTACGAAATCCGCCCAAGACACCCAGGTAGCTTTGTTTATCATTGCCACGTACAAACACATGTGCATTTAGCAATGGGTCTGGTCGGTATGTTTGTGGTAGAAGAAAACCGCCCTAATAACTGGGTACAAACCTTTAATGTGGGCGCAGGACAGGTTAGACATCCATCAAAAGCCATTCTTGAAGAATACGACAGCGAATATGATTTGCACTATCATGCAATGGATAAAGAACTACATAACATTATTCAGCAACATAATGATCCTCGTTTAATAGCAAAAAAAATGAATCGTGAATACGATATGGGTGAGGCAACGGATGATTATTACACACTTAATGGTCGCTCATTACCTTATACATTGAGAGAATCCATTATTGTTGCAGAACCAGATCAAAATATTAAATTAAGAGTCTTTAATAGTGCGGGTGAGCAGTTAGCTTTACATACGCATGGACATAAAGCGACCATTACCCACTACGATGGTGTATTACATAATCCTGCTGCACAGATTATGCGTGATATTTATGATATAGCACCAGCGCAACGAAATGATTTAAAGATTAATACCACTGATGATGGTTTGCATAGCTATGGAGAAGGGGTATGGATTTTTCACGATCATCGAGAAAAGGGGATTCAGACCAATGGTCAAAACCCCGGGGGTAATGTCAGTGCTTTGGTTTATAAAAAATATTTGAATGAAATCGGTTTACCTAAAACAATTGGTGAAAGTATTCTGCCTTTATTCACTAAATCCTTTTATGAAAGAAAATTGCCTGTCTGGCAAAATATTGATAGCTGGAATAGCTTAGGTGAAATAGATGCCGATGGCTATGTTGCTCCAGCTGCCAGTATTCCAGCGGCAGCGGATGTAACACAGGGTTCTGCTGATATACAGGCACCAACCGATAATTCACTAAGAAATCTTATATTTGGCCTATTGTTAGGGCTATTGGCATACTTGTTTTTTATCAATAGAGCTAAAATCATGAGTAGGGTTTCAGCAGATAAAGGAGGCAAAGATAATGATTAAACAACTATCAATCGCAGCGATAGCATTGGTATTATCTGCTCCTGTTGTTGCTGAAAAGAAATTCGAAGATCATACCAATATGATGGACCATGGTGATGGCCATTTAATGGATGCAACCGGTGGTATGGTGATGGGGCAGAATAAAGATATTTTGCCAGGTGGTTGTGATAGTATCGCAGCCACTAAAGAAATCACTGTACATGCCGGGCATAAATATTCTGAGAAATTTCCTGGAACGATGTTTGCTTTTGATGTGCAGGAATATCAATTTGAGCCATGTACAAAATTAACCATTAATTTTGTTAATGATGATGAAGTGCGTCATCAGTGGATGATGCATGGTTTACCTAGATATCTTTATCCTAAAGGCATGTTCCACTTAGAAGTGACGGGGCCTGGGAAAGTGTCAGGCACCTTGATTTTTCCACCAGGCGATAAAACCTATCTAGTGCATTGCGATATTGCTCAGCACATGGAAAAAGGCATGAAAGGGCAGCTAAAAATCGGCAAAGGCGACGGCGACTTACCGAGTATTCCTGGTTTAACAGCCAATGTTATACAGGATGACTATTCTGCTAGCCTGCCTGAAAAATCACTGGCTGATACCGTTGTTGGAGAAATTACCGATATACAGAATAAAGTGACCGGTAATGACTCGTTCTTTTCAGGATTGACTATTATTGGCTTGGCAATAGGCTTAATCGTTGCCCCTTTATTGGCACGCAAATTTAAAGATATGAGTGCTGGTGAGATCACTGCCTATATTACTGGCCTGATTGCAGATGCTGTAAATATCGTCATTAAAGCGATTAGCTGGTTAATTGGTTTAGTGAAAAAATAGTATAAGCTTTGATAGCTTATTTTATAAGCCCCTAATGAGCTATCATTAGGGGCTTTTTTATGCT
>DAOVWV010000108.1 GCA_030636485.1 Methyloprofundus sp. | reverse complement strand
TCAATTCTTGCTGTGCTTAAGATCGGCGCATAAACATAGGCAAACAATGAAAAAGCCGCCAGCCATAATAGCGTGGATGCATAAATAATATCGCCATACCACTGCGGTAAAATCAGCGGAGCAAAGACCCTGATTAATGCGCCTAGATTAATCAGTGCAAAGGCTATTGCCATCGCTTGTGAGGCTTTTAATACTCGCCCGGTATGTCCCAGTGAAACCCGTGCCATCATACCCAGAGTGATCACACCTATACCGCCCATGGTAAAGGCATGCAGTGCCAGAGTGGGTAAAACGATTGCATAGGCGCTGAGCGCTGTCAGGATAAAGCCTAAAATGATCCAGGCATAACCTATATACAACACCCATAACAAAGGCACAAACCAGATTCTGAAAACGTACCAGTTTCTGACTCTTAGTATATTGAAAATCACTGCAAGACTTGCTGCAATGGCTAACATCATACCTGAAACCTGCATGATATTGAGTGCAAACACCAGTATTGCCGAAGCAATTGCCAGACCATCATGCACAGGGTTGCGTATGGGTAAAGTTCCTGGCAAGCCTTTTTCGGTAAAAAATGGAAATACACGTCCTGCTATCACCAGAATCATCACAATAATCAAGGAAATGACAATTTGAAAACCCATCCATGCGGTATTCTCTGTCCATTGCAGTATATCCAGATGAATCATGGCATTACCTGCCGCCATAATAGAGAGCAAGCCAATAAAAAGATAGCCGCGTGTATATTGGGCTGCCATCATGGGCCTAATAAGGCTCAAAGCCAAGGCGGGTAAAAACAGGAAGTCAACCAGAGCGATAAGCTCATCGGGCAGTAAGCCTGAATAGAAAGGCAATACCCGACCATACACCCATAATAATGCCAGACCCGCCAAGCCAGCACCTGACAAGGTTTGCTGCCCTGTCCAGTTTTTAACGGCAGTGAGTAAAAAACCGGCAATCACCGCGACGGTATAGCCCAAAAGCATTTCATGCGCATGCCAGTAATTCTTGACAAAATAGTTATCCATCACCAGACTGCCATCATACAGAGAGCGCCATAAAACCATCAGCACGAGTGCGGATAAGCCTGAAAGGGCAAAAAATGTTCTAAATCCTAATGCAAAAAAAGGAATATTAAAGGGGTTGTTATGATTCATAGGTTATCACTATTTAGCATTCTTAATCGTTTCACAGGTGTAGGAGGCGCTTTCGCCACAATGCCCCTATAGAGCCATCGTAACTCACCATCCTGCGGGCCTACTAATCTTCTAGCCAGGCCAATTCATTTGCGGTAAACCCCGCTTTTAAGCGCATTTCAGTATTAAACGGGCCTTTGGGTTTATTATTTTTATAATATTTTAAAATAAGGGTTTTAAAAGTGGCTTCGGGTTCCAGTTGCTGCTCATGACATTGCTGGTAAAACCATTCTGAGCCAAACAATACATGTTGCTGCTCATCTTCTAAAATTCGCGTTAAAATGCGCACGCCTTCCGTATCGTTTATTTTTGCAATTTTCTCTATCATCCCAGGCGTGACATCCAGACCTCTGGCTTCCATACAGCGCGGAATAATCGCCAATCGCGCCAACACATCATGCGCGGTATCCTGAGCATGTTCCCACAAGCCTTGATGCGCAGGTAAATCACCGTAATCAATTCCCAGCTTGCGCAGATGCTCCCGGATTAAGTTAAAATGCAGCGCCTCTTCCTGCGCCACTTGCAACCAGTCTTGATAAAACTTTTCTGGCAGCCCCCGAAAACGATAAAGTATATCCCAGGCAAGATAAATGGCAATAAATTCTATATGTGCCAAGGCATGATAAAAAGCCTGCACACCTTCCTGAGTACCCAGTTTTCGTCGTGCCATATAACGAGGTGCAAGTAATTCGGGCTTAACGGGAAAACAAACCTGTTGCATTTCTTTAGGCGCAGATAAAGAATCAAACTTTAATTCACCTTGTTGATATAATTTCCATGCGTCTTCCGTCAAACGTAATTTCTCATCTATATCTGTTCGATGCAAACAGGCATCGGCGAAATCAAATAGATTATTCATTTATTCTTAAGTATTTTACCTGAATTTTAAACATGTCCGATCATTATATCAAAGCATTAGATACAGCACTGCTTATACTTTATTGCAGTTTTATTTACTGGCTATCTGACCAGTCTTCTTTGCCTACACCCCTGTTATTTCCTCATCAGGATAAGCTATTTCATGCGGGGGCTTATTTTATATTGGCGGCTTTCACGCTACGCGCTTTCAGACATAGACTGACATCTCTAGCGATGCTATTGATCACTAGCCTGATTTTTTCCAGTTTATACGGACTATCCGATGAATGGCATCAATCCTTTATACCTGGACGAATGAGTGATATAGCCGACTGGATGGCGGACACCTTAGGTGCGACTTTATTTTTAGCTATCTACTACGGGTATCGATTGCGCTGCATTAGAGAGAGTTGCAATGTCTAATACACCCATTACTGCTCAAGCCCTGCTATTTTACTCTGCATATATTGCTTAATAACCGCACCGGCAATAGGCGCGGCCGTAGAACTACCGTGACTACCGTGCTCGGCAATCACAGCAACCGCTATTTTAGGGTTATCAGCAGGCGCAAAAGCTATAAATAGAGCATGATCACGCATATTAAAGGCAATTTCCGCCTCATTATATTCCTCATCCTGCTTAACCGTGAAGACCTGTGCAGTCCCTGTCTTGCCGGCAATCTGATAGTCAATGCCTTTGGCTATTCTTTTCGCCGTTCCTCTCGGTGAGTGCACAACATGTACCATTGCATCAATAATATGCTGGATATTGGAGGATTTTAACGGAATCTGCTTTTCAGCGCTGCGTTCAGTGATAACATCTTTACCTTGTACAATAACCCTTTCTGCTAAATAGGGAGTGACAACCTTACCTCGCTTTGCCAGCGTTGCCGTTGCACGTGCCAATTGCATCGGTGTTACCTGAGTAAACCCCTGCCCTATCCCTGTAATAAGTGTTTCCCCTGGAAACCAGACTTGTTCCCGGTAGGTGCGCTTCCACTCTCTGGAGGGCATAAGTCCAGATTTCTCACCTTTTAAATCAATGCCTGTTTTTTCACCAAAACCAAATTGATGAAAGAAATCAGAGATTCTGTCTATCCCCAGCGCCAAAGACAGCTCATAAAAATAAACATCACAGGACTGGGTAATCGCAATATCCAGATCCACCGTTCCATGCCCCCATTTTTTCCAGTCACGATATTTATGTGATTTATTCGGAAGTTGATAGAAACCAGGGCAAAATAAGGTCTGGTGATAATGCTTGATTTTATATTCCAGTCCTGCCAAGCCCATAAAGGGCTTAAATGTAGAGCCTGGCGGATATTGGCCACGTAATACTCTATCAAATAACGGTTTATTTTTAGAGCTATTGAGTGCCTTATATTTTGCATAGCTAATGCCGGAAACAAATAAATTGGGATCAAAGCTGGCTTTACTGACTTGCACCAGAACCCCACCCGTTTCTATATCAATGGCAACAACACCGCCATTATAATCCCCCAAAGCATCATAGGCGGTTTTCTGTAAATCAATATCCAGGGTTAAATTAATATCCGCACCCGGTATCGGCTCAACCGTTTTTAGGACATTAATCGGCTTACCCTGTGCATTGGTTTCTATTTCAGCATACCCTGCATGACCCCGTAACCTATCTTCATACGAGCGCTCTATGCCTATTTTCCCAATCGAATGAATCGCACGGTACTCTGCTTCCGGCAAGGTTTTCAGCTCTCTTTCATTAATACGCCCGACATACCCCACCACATGCGCAGTCAGTTCTGCATAAGGGTAATGACGTATTAAGCGGGCATGAATATCAACCCCCGGAAAAGTATGCCGGTGCACTGCAAAGCGGGCAACGTCCGTCTCATTCAGTTGTAATAGCAGTGGAATACTATCAAAATTCTTATAACGTTTACGCTGTTTTTTAAAGGCCTCTATTTTTTCCTGAGGAATACTTAAAGCCAGCTGCAAACGCTGTAAAGTATCCTGCATATCCTTCACTTGCTCAGGGATAATTTCCAGACTATACGATGGCAGGTTTTGCGCCAAAACCCGCCCCCCTTTATCATAGATGATCCCACGAGTCGGTGGCACGGGTGTCACCTTGATACGGTTATTGCTAGCCATATTACGGTATTGACTATGCCCGGCAACTTGCAAAAAAACCAGCCGGCTGATTAACCCGGCGACCAGAATCAACATAAATACAAATAAAACAATAATTCTGTTTAAGAAAATACGGTTTTCCAGGTACTTATCTTTAATGGCTTGATGACGTTGCATAATATTATGAAAGACGTAGCCGACTTAAAACAATATACAGCACTGGCCATATTAAAGCGCCGCTCAAAACCGGCAGCCAAAAATAGACAGGCATGAGCTGATGATTGATATGCTCTATCCAGAACGTAAGAATTCGGGCAAGCAAAAGAATGACGAAAACAGCCAGACTTTGCTGAATAACAGGAAAATTTCTGATACGTTGATGCTGTTTAATGCAAAGAAAAATACTGAATGCATAAATCAATGCATATTGCCCCAATAACTGACCGGTCAGCACATCCACCAGCAAACCCACAAACCATGCCTTGCCTACGCTGGCTTCCTCAGGCGTGGCAAGCGCCCAATAGATCAAGATTAACATAACCCAGTCAGGTGCGGTCATTAAAACGGCAAAAGGCCAGGGAACAATTCTTAATGCCATTGCAAAGGCGATGCTTAACCAATAGGCTAAGGAGCTCGATTTATTTATCTGTACCATCTTTTTCAACACTAAGCTGTGTACTTAATGGAATCACTTGTTCATTGTTCCATACTATCAACAATTCTCTATTGGTATTCAAAGCCGCTTTAGGTGTTGCATGTATGACTGCAAAAGGCTTATCGGGCTGCGGCACAAAAGACTCGACCACCGCGACAGGGTAGCCTTGAGGAAATACGCCGCCAAGGCCAGAACTCACCAGTAAATCGCCTGGCACTATATCAGCATTATTGGGTAAAAAAGGCAGGCTAAGTTTGTTTATTTGACCACTACCAATGGCAATGGTGCGCAAACCATTACGGTTAACCTGCACTGGAATGGCATGGTTAGGGTCGGTAATTAAAATGATTTCCGCACTCAAAGGCAAGGCCTTGGTCACCTGACCAACAATGCCATCATTATCTAGCACGGATTGCCCCTTATGAACGCCAAACTGTGCGCCCTTATTAACCACAACAACCTGCTCATAGGGAGCCAGATTAACCGCCATTAACTCGGCAACCAGCACTTGTTCGCCAAGTTTAAAAGAGCTATCCAATAAGGAACGCAGACGTATATTTTCCTTTTCTAAAGCAGCAAATCTTAATAATTTTGCATTATTAATCAAGTGCTGCTGTTTTAAGTCATTATTTTTTGCCAACAATTCTTGATAGCTACCTAAGGACTCCAGGGTGCTATTAAACAGACGGGAAGGCGCAGCAACAGCATGCTGAATAGGATACACCAGAACAGACAGGGCATCACGCAAGGGTTTTAACTTATCAGTCGTTAGATCCAATAAAATCAATACCGCTGATAATAACGCCACGATAAGAAAGCGTGTATTAATTAATGCGCCAGTGGAAAATAAAAGTTTTATAGTTGTTTACCCAATTATTCTAATGAAAATGCAACCAGGCCTTTCTCGTCCAGCATTTCCAGCACCATCCCACCACCACGGGCAACGCAGGTCAAAGGATCATCCGCGATATAAACAGGCAACCCAGTTTCCTCGGCAACCAAGCGGTCAATATCTTTTAACAAGGCTCCACCGCCGGTAATGACAATACCCCGGGTTGCAACATCAGCCCCTAGCTCTGGGGGTGTCTGCTCCAAAGCCACTTTTACGGCACCAACTATACCCGATAACGGTTCTTGCAAGGCTTCCAGGATTTCATTACTGTTTAAGGTAAAACCACGCGGCACACCTTCCGCTAAATTTCGTCCTTTAACCTCAATTTCCATCAACTCACTGCCAGGATATGCCGAGCCAATTTCATGCTTGATTTGCTCCGCCGTTGCTTCACCAATCAATGTGCCGTA
>DAOVWV010000389.1 GCA_030636485.1 Methyloprofundus sp. | reverse complement strand
GTTGTGGTGATTCATGGAATAAAACCAAGGATTCCTATGCCCATGATTATCATGACCGTAGTGATGTCTGTCATGATGATCATAATGGTGGTCATCGTGATGATGGCGATTATGATCGTCGTGATGATTATGTTGGTTATAGCCGTGGTCATGATGATCGCGGTTGTTATGATGACGAGAATGCTTGCCGGTACGTGATCTAGACATGTTTTTCTGCATCATTTTGCCTTTTTGATAGCCGCGCTCATGGTTACCCGCTGTCGATATTGAGGGGGATAATGCCAAGGCTATCGCTAATGTCGCTGTTACTACAGTCAATTTTAAATTTTTCATTGTGCTACTCCAAGTATCGTTTATAGACGGGATAATTTCTGGTGTGTTGATACTTTAGCGCAAGCTGGCTGAACGAAAGCTGAACGGAAAGGGGTTTAATTTTTGTTTGCTTGGTTTAGCTCATTGCTAGCCAGGCCTCCGGTGATTATTTCAGCTTTCGGAGGGAGGTTTTCTGTTTTAGTGATTGATACTCAGGCTATGTGAATGGTATATTCATATAAAAGAAATTCTATCTGGGAACCTAAATATATGCAGTGGCCAAGTCGTTTTCGCAACAAGAAAAAACAGCCTTTGTCTGACCAGCATTTAGCTGAATTTAATTCTGCCATTGAATATGAGCGCCAGATACGCCAGCCCGCTTTTAAGCAAAACCCCATTATTGTTATTCCCGGCATACTCGGTTCAAATATTACTAATCTGAAGAATGAAAGCACTTTATGGGGTGATTTTGGTGACTCTTTTGCTAGCCCAGACGCTGATGAAAACCTGCGTATGATCGCATTACCTATGCAAATGGGTAAAACACTGGATCAATTACAAGGCCAATCCACAGCGGATGGCAGTCTTAGGTATATTAAAGGCAGTGTTGCCGGTATACCTATTAGCATTAATACCTACGCGAGCATGCTATCTGCATTGGGCGTGGGCGAACAGCAAGGGGCGGGAGCGTCATTAAATAAACTGGATGACTATATTGATGACCGACGGAATGAAGCGAATGCCTTTGAGTTTAGTTACGACTGGCGGCGCAGTATGGATGAAAATGCAGTCAGACTTGGAGAGTATATTCGTCAGGTTACTCGCTTTGTGCAATTGCAGCGAGGTTGTCATGAACCGATAAAATTTGATATTGTTGCCCATTCTATGGGAGGACTGATTGCACGGTATTATTTACAGTACGGTGAGCAATTATTGCCTGCCGGGGAAGCTATGCCGATTGCTAACTGGGCCGGTAGTGCACAGATCGAACGGGTGGTTTTGATTGGGCCGCCCAATGGAGGGGCTTTGCCGGGGTTGGATTGTTTGTTGACGGGCGTTCCTAAAAATCCGATTACCCCGCGTTATGATCCTGTAGTACTAGGAACCTTGCCGGCTGTGTATCAGTTATTTCCCCGCTTGCGTTATAAAATGTTTAAACGTAGTGATGCGGATGAGCAGCACTCTGATTTTATGAGCCTAGACCTTTGGCTAGAGATGAATTGGGGGCTTGCTGATAAGAGTAAAGATTCACTGCTCGCCAGATTACTGCCTGGAGTAGAAACACCCTTTGAGCGCCGCAATACAGCATTGGACCATCTTAATAAATGTCTATTATCCAGCCGTAAATTACAGTTAGCGTTAGATACAGTGGCTGTGCGACCGGAACATTTAAAAATGTTTTTATTTGTGGGTGATGCAACGATGACCCCTTTATTAGCGACGGCAAAAAAAGGTGATAAAAAGCTGACTTATATTAAAAAGGGGGCGGGTGATGGCACTGTGCCACGTTCATGTGCATTACTTGATGAGCGGGTAGGGGGGGAATGGAGCCCAAAAGTAAGCTCACCTTTGCAATGGGATAATGTTATATTTTTACAAAGTAACCACCTGGGCATGACTAAGGATCCATTGTGCATTAAAAATATACTTTATATTTTATTTGAAAGGCCATAGTGCTTTTTCGTTAAAGAGCTACATTGTGAACAATGAACCTGCCTGAGCAAGGGGAAACAAATGAAATTTTCATTTCGTAAAGCCATTTTAATTTATACATTAGTACCAATTGTCGCTTTATTTTCACTGTTTGCCATCAATAATATGATTATGATCAAGCGTGAAGCTTTGCAGCGTATTGAAAGTCATATGATAGACCTGGCGACTTCTTATGCAGGTATTTTTGATGGGTTCTTAAAGCCAATTGAAGGGGCTGTCATCATTAATGCAGACCTGATTGAAGAAAGTGATGTGCCGACCGAGGAAAAGGTCTATAAATTACTGGCATTGCAAGTAGAGAATAACCCTGTTATTTATGGTGCTGCCTTTGCCTTTATGCCTCATCAGTTCTCGCCTGAGAAACGTTTATTCGCGCCTTATGTGTATCGAAAGGGTGGGGAAATAACCCACATGGATATAGCTGAGCAGGGTTACGATTACTCTTCTGGTGAGTGGGCCTGGTGGAGTCAGGTCGTTGAAACAGGTCAGGCGGCCTGGTCAGAGCCTTATTTTGATAAAGGAGCTGGGAATATATTGATGAGTACCTATGCGGTGCCTTTTTATAGGGATAATAAGCTGTGGGGTGTT
>DAOVWV010000369.1 GCA_030636485.1 Methyloprofundus sp. | reverse complement strand
TTTAATAGCGTTTGTGAAATAACGGCTTGTAATGATTCTGATAGCATGGAGCGGATCATATCCTTTTCTGCCGAAGGGAATACGTCAATAATCCTATCGATGGTTTTAGCCGCTGAGGTGGTATGCAGTGTACCAAAGACTAAATGTCCGGTTTCAGCGGCTGTTAAAGCCAGGCGTATGGTCTCTAAGTCACGCATCTCACCGACCAGGATAATGTCGGGATCTTCCCGTAAGGCCGATCTTAAGGCTGCATTGAAACTTAGTGTATCTCTATGCACCTCACGCTGGTTAATGAGACATTTCTGGCTGGTATGTACAAATTCAATAGGATCTTCAACCGTCAGGATATGTTCGTAGCGGTTTTGGTTAATATGATTAACCATGGCTGCCAGTGTTGTCGATTTACCGGAGCCTGTCGGCCCCGTTACCAGAACGAGTCCGCGTGCCTTTTCTGTTAATTCGGCAAAAAAACGCGGTGCATTTAAGTCCTCCAGCGATAATATGTCAGAAGGAATGGTTCGAAATACTGCGGCAGCACCCCGTTCCTGATTATAAGCATTGACACGAAACCGGGCTAAGCCGGGCAATGCAAAAGAGAAATCAGTCTCCAGGAACTCCTCATAATCACGGCGTTGCTTATCGTTCATGATGTCATAAATAAGCGCATGTACTTCTTTATGCTCAAATGCATCAATATTAACACGACGGATATCGCCGTCTACTCGAATCATGGGAGGCAAGCCAGCTGATAAGTGTAAATCAGATGCTTTGTTTTTAACCGAGAATGCGAGTAATTCAGCAATATCCATAAGTATTCCTTTTGAAATGGGGAGAGATAATATTTATTTATTAGCTATACCATAGCTTATGTCTTTAATTTTTTAAAGGAGTAGTGTTTAATAATGCTGACAAATTATCAAAGTAGGCCATATAAATGTCATCCATAGCCAATAAACTAAAAAAAATACACAGTGAAATCCGTCAGGCGGAATCTCATGCGCAACGGAAAAATGCAAGCGTGCAATTACTCGCCGTTAGTAAGACCAAGCCTAGCACCGATATTATTCAGGCTTATCAGGCCGGGCAGCGCCATTTTGGAGAAAGCTATTGCCAGGAGGCATTGATAAAACAGCAAGAGCTCGGCAGCTATCAGATTACCTGGCATTTTATCGGACCGATACAGTCGAATAAGACCCGACAAATTGCCAGCCACTTTAGCTGGGTGCACAGTGTTGACCGTTTGAAGATAGCAAAACGCCTGAGTGAGCAACGCCCGATGTCTTTACCGCCACTCAATATCTGCATTCAGGTCAATATTAGCAATGAAGCAAGTAAATCGGGTTTTCAGCTCGCTGAATTGCCTACCATCATTGAACAAATATCACTGTTACCTAATATCAAGTTGCGCGGTGTTATGGCAATTCCTCAGCCAGTAGCAGACTATGAGCTACAGCGACTTCCCTACCGACAGTTGTATCAAAGTATCATGGCGTTAGCTAAGCCAGAAATAGATACTTTTTCTTTTGGAATGACAGGGGATTTGCAAGCTGCCATTGCCGAAGGGGCAACGATTGTAAGAGTTGGAACCGCTCTATTTGGTGCCAGGGCTTAAGTTGATTACCACAAACCCAAGAGATTAATATGATACAGTTCAATCGCGTATTTTTAGTAAAACTGCATATGGCATTAGCCGCCTTTATATTACCCGTTGCACTGATGTTCTTTATTACCGGTGCACTGTATACCTGGGGAGAAAAGGGAAGCTATCAGATAGAAAGCTATCAATTACAGCTAAAACAGCCTATGCAGAGGGATAAAGCATGGTTAACAGAGATAGTGACTCACGAATTAAGTAAAAGGGACATTGAAATACCCTCCGGGGCAGCAAAAGTTAAACCGGCAGGTAACTCCTTTTATTTTGAATGGACAGGTGCGCAATTAGATGTCAGCTTAGATCCAACAGGCAACCCTTTTGTCGCTAAACTACAGATTAAAAAGACCCACTGGCATCGCCTGTTTGTGCAGTTGCATAAAGCCAAAGGAGGCAAGGCGTTTAAAGTCTATGCCGCTTTTTTAGCGGTATGTTTGGTTATCCTGTTTATGACCGGATTTACTATGGCCTGGCAAATAAAAAAATATCGCCCTTTGTTACTTAGCTCTAGCTTGATGGGGGCTGTACTGTTTGTGGTGATGGTGTCGGTCAGTTAGGTATATTTTTTTCCGGTAATCACCTTAAAGAAACGGCTTAAATTTCTGGGCTTGATCATATCTCCACTTTCGTGATATATATATGTAAATCGGTGTTGACAGGTATTATTACCCGTTAATGAGCATTGAGTGTAAGGTTACATGGTACTTGATGCAGGGCACTGAATAGGCGGATTACTGGTTACGCATCTGTTTCAGCAATAGAATTTCTGATAAAAACAGGGCATTAGAAAACCTCAGCAGTAACCGCGTGAAGTATAGGTAAGGAATTCTGCTATGAATATAATAATAAAGATAGTACAAATAGCTGTTGTATTAATTGCAATGAATGAGGGGGCTAGGGCAGAAACTGTCAATGTTGAAGGCTCGACGGGGACTGGTGCAGAGCTTGTCAATCAAGCGACTAAAGACTTTAGGCTAGTCAAGAAAAACGAAAGCTTCTCATTCATTATCACCGCACATCAAAGTGATGTGCCGGAGTCATATCGTGTATTGGGTAAGAAAGAGCTTGTATCGGCTCATTTTAAATTATCCAGATCTCTACATAATAGGCATTTGAAAATCATTGATAGTGAGGCGAGTAATGAGT
>DAOVWV010000041.1 GCA_030636485.1 Methyloprofundus sp. | reverse complement strand
TTTATGCGACCGATAAAAATCAGCTGGCTGCTGCACAGGATACAAAACAGCATTATCAACAAAAACTCACAGCATCAGGTCTAGGAAAAATAAGCACGGAAATTATTCCCGCACCGGTTTTTTATTATGCTGAAAATGAACACCAGCAATATCTAGCCAAACATCCTGATGGTTATTGTGGCTTAGGAGGCTGTGGCGTTTCCTTTGGGTAAGTCTGTACACGCTCCTACCCAATTATATTTATTTTACTGATGACGTACAACTCTCAGCTATAGTAAAATAAATACTTAAATATCAGTATGTTAAAAACAATCACTCACTTCTCATTATCCACTTCCACCTGAACTATGCAGAATCCGTCATTCCTGCATGCTACCCAGTCAAGCGTGGGCACAGCTTTAGCAGGCATCCATGTTCAACGTGGATTCCCGATAACAGACTTCGGGAATGATGAACTTTTCATCTGCATTTACCCGTAAATAATTCAAGAATAAACGCGAAATTAAGTATTCATTGAAAACTGATAGCAGAAAACAAGCTATTATAGGCTGGAGGTCATGATCAGTTACATGACATATACAACGAGTATCTAGGCGATAACTAGGTGCAGCCTTTAACACAACTAGATAGGTAAAATTATGTATGGGACTTTATTATTTTTTCACATATTAGGTGCGACAATCTGGACTGGCGGGCATATTGTTCTGTCTGTTGTGATATTGCCCAAAGTGTTGAGAGAAAAATCACCTGAGCAACTGCTAAACTTTGAGTCTGTATATGAAAAAATTGGTATGCCAGCACTTATTATTCAGGTAATCACAGGTTTTTTACTTGCTAGCAGAATGCTTCCCGATACAGGCGGTTGGTTCGATTTTTCAAATCCATTAACACATGCGTTGGCTTTAAAATTTATCTTGTTGGCACTCACCGCTGGATTTGCAATAGATGCACGATTACGTGTAATACCAAATCTCAGTGAAAAGAACCTTAGTGTTATGGCTTGGCACATTTGGCCAGTGACTATTTTATCAATTTTATTCGTATTTGCCGGTGTATCATTCAGAACAGGTTGGCTTTATTAAGTCCAATCAATTGCCAGTAGCTAACTCGAAAAAAAACGTTCAATAATCACTGGATTAACTCACCAGCACTATCAAATTCAAACGTGTTACTTGTCAATCATCTCAGTTAATGCGACAAAATCAGCGGCACAGACACCACCTTTATCTTTGCCACTGGCGACAGCGAACATCTTCACGACGAGCCTATCTTTAGGTAAAAATACAATGGCACCAAGTGGCTCCCATTCGCCAGCAATGATAGCACCATTATTTAGTTGCTCACCATCAACCACCAGTAGTAGTAAGAAAAATACACACCCTAAGCACGAAAATTCAACCTAAATCCAAAAAGAAAGCGATTACCATACAATTAAAAGCCAATCCTACACCCTTCACATACGCTCTAAGCGGTGCTATTCTTATCACATAGAAGAGTGACATTTAGCTATCACACTTTCTTAAAATCGCATCAAAGACAAGCCTGTCTAACCTATTGAAAATACATCAACATAAGTTTTTTCTGGATTTCTATCCGAAATCATCTAAACTTTATACTTAAACAGACTCAGTGCTAATTTCACATTACCCTAAAATAGAATAAATAACATTCAACTGATGTTTTTAGGATTGTGCAAACAGAAACTCACAACGACACTAAGTCACTTACCTTTTGATAAACTGGAATAAAAACATGGCTTCTAAAGCAATTATCGGACTTATTCTTTCCCTCGCTGTTAGCCTTTCCTGTCTCGCTGATGTCGTCGCCCTCAATCCTGGCCATCCAATGCAACATGTTGTTGTTAAAGGGGATACGCTGTGGGGAATATCTGCCAGGTTTTTAAAAAATCCTTGGGAGTGGCCAAATGTATGGCGACACAATGGGCAAATTAAAAACCCGCACCTTATTTATCCCGGGGATGTCATATCACTCTGCTATATTGATGGTAACCCTAAACTCTGTGTTGATAGTCAGTTTGGGGGAGTCGCTAATAACAATAACCAACGTATGCTTTACCCACATATGCGTGCAGAAGGTACTGCTGAAGCCATTGCAATGATTCCAATCGAGGATATTGCCCCCTTTCTCAATTCTCCCAAAGTCATCAATGACAAAGATCTGGAGCGAGCGCCTTATATCATTGATTTTACAGGTGAGCATCTAGTCGCCGGGGCAGGTAGCGAAATTTTTGTACGTGCTATTTTACAGCCTGACTATCTTGCATACACCACATACCGCCCAGGAAAAAAATATACCGACCCCGAAACAAATAAAGTCTTAGGTTATGAAGCAAACTATATTGCTGACAATATTATTCTTAGCCTAGGCGACCCAGCTACCTTACTTATTACCAATACTAAAAGAGAAGTTCGTCGTGGCGATAGATTAATGCCCACCTCAGAGAAAAATTCAACATTGAACTTTTTCCCACTTCCCCCAGATGAATTGATTCAAGGTTCTATTATCAGTGTACTCAATGGCGTTACGCAAATCGGGCAATATGATGTTATTGTTCTCAGCAAAGGAGAGGTTAATGGACTTAAAGTGGGACATATACTCAGTATTATGCAAAAGGGTAAACTGATCAAGGATCCCTTCCATAAAAATAAAAATGAATTAGTGAAGTTGCCTGATCAGGAAGCGGGAATCGCACTGGTTTTTCGTACCTTTGAGCGTGTTAGCTATGCATTAGTCATGCATGCTTCCAAAAATATCCAGGTTTTAGATAAAGTACGCACTCCAGAAAAATAAGCTTTGTCTTGAATACAAATAATTCACAAAAATACTGGCTTGCGCTTATGCGTACGCCAGGCATAGGTAGCAAAACTTTTTTCAAATGTCTGAGTTACTGTCCACCCGAACAGCTTTTTGCTGAATCACACGCGACACTGCTTAAGATAGGCTTGCCCGAAAAAAGCATTACTGCCATTCTAAACCCACAGTGGCAACTCGTAGAGCAGGATTTGTTATGGCTAGAGCAAACGGATAACCATCTTCTTTTATATACTGATGATGATTACCCTAAACAATTAAAGGAAATACCCGACCCTCCACCCACCTTGTTTGCACGAGGGGATATTGATTTAATTCATTTTCCGCAAATAGCGATAGTCGGTAGCCGCAACCCGACTTCACTAGGGATACAAATCGCACAGGATTTTGCCAGTGAGCTGACTAATATGGGATTTACCATTACCAGTGGCCTGGCACTTGGCATAGACGCAGCAAGCCACCGTGGTGCTTTGGCGGTGCAGGGTAAAACGATTGCAGTAACAGGCACAGGCTTAGATCGCGTATACCCGGCTTCGCATAAGCAACTGGCGACTGAAATTATCAATAATGGCGTATTGATTTCCGAGTTTCCGCCTGGTACGGTAGCGAAAGCAAATCATTTTCCACGCCGTAACCGTATTATCAGTGGCTTATGCATGGGCTTACTCGTTGTAGAAGCAGCGAAAAAAAGCGGTTCATTAATAACCGCACGGATGGCACTGGAGCAAAACCGGGAGGTCTTTGCCATACCCGGCTCCATTTATAACCCCCTTGCCCGGGGTTGTAATGGGTTAATTCGCGAAGGTGCAAAATTAGTGGAAAGTACCCAGGATATATTAGAAGAATTAGGACATTTGTTTCAACAAAGCGCCGTTCAAAACAGCCGTATAAACACAAACATTGAAACGGGGCTTGACGCAGAGCAGCAAAAACTGTTGAATTACGTCCTATATAGCCCCACTTCTATAGACCAACTGGTCAATGAAACAGGGTTTTTAGTAGAAAATATCGCTGCGCACTTGCTCATTTTGGAAATACAAGGTTATATTATCGCTACAAATGGCGGTACATACACACGCATAAAATAACCCGCAATCAAGCTGACTAGCCACTATAGGCACCTTAAATGAATGAAGATATCTTTGATGTACTAATCTATCTATTTGAAAACTATATGGATAACGAAATTGACATCATCCCTGATACTGAGATGTTACAAACAGAACTTAAAGCAGCTGGCTTTAATTCACGCAATATTTCCCTGGCATTTGAATGGCTAGATACGCTTGCACTACAAGAAGAACCAGAATTTAAAGCGGCCGCTCATAGCTTCCGTATTTTTTGTGCACAAGAGTGCAAAAAACTGGATATGGAATGCCGGGATTTTATTCTCTTTCTAGAAGGCATGAATATTCTTAACCCGGTTAGTCGTGAACTTGTGATTGACCGTGCGATGGCCATAGAGAATATAACAATTTCTATCGAGGAACTGAAATGGATCACTTTGATGGTATTATTAAGCCAGCCAGATGAGGAGCTTGCCATTGCACATATGGAAAACCTCATCTACCAAGAAACAACCGCTTTTTTAAATTAATATTGATGACTAACAGGTATGAGCAAAAATTTAATCATTGTAGAATCGCCAGCAAAGTCTAAGACGATCGAAAAATATCTGGGAAAAGATTTCCAGGTTCTCGCTTCTTATGGCCATTTACGCGATCTTATCCCCAAGGAAGGCGCGGTTGACCCAGATAATGATTTTGCCATGAAATATCAGGTGCAAGAACGCAATCAACGTCATCTACAGGCCATTACCAAGGCACTTAAAGGGGCAGAAACGCTGTATCTCGCGACCGATCCTGATAGAGAGGGAGAGGCTATTTCATGGCATTTACTGGAATTACTCAAAGCCAAAAAATTACTCAAAAACAAACAGGTACACCGCGTCGTCTTCCATGAGATTACCAAAAAAGCGGTGACTCATGCGATCGCTAATCCGGGAGAAATTGCAACCAACCTAGTGGATGCACAACTGGCACGTCGTGCGCTGGATTATCTCGTGGGTTTTAACCTATCCCCGCTACTGTGGAAAAAAATTCGTCGGGGTTTATCCGCAGGGCGGGTACAAAGCCCTGCTTTGCGCATGATCGTGGAACGTGAGCTGGAAATCGAAGCCTTTAAAACACGTGAATACTGGACGATTACCGCCAAACTTTCACATGAAAAACAAGCCTTTAAAGCCAAACTCACACATTTTAATAGCGAAAAACTAAGCCAGTTTAGTATCGAAAACGATACTCGGGCACAAGCGACCCAACAGGACTTGATCACTGCGGCAAAGGGTACATTGCTGGTCGTAAAATTAGAAAAAAAGCAGCGTAAACGCAACCCGGCAGCACCGTTTATTACCTCCACACTACAGCAGGAAGCCGCGCGTAAACTAGGTTTTACCACCAAACGTACGATGATGGTTGCGCAACAACTGTATGAAGGAATGGATATTGGTGGCGGTGAAGCAGCTGGATTGATTACCTATATGCGTACTGATTCGGTTAACCTGGCGGATGAAGCATTGGAAAACATTCGTCAATTAATCACCGACAAATATGGTGCCGATCAAATACCTAAAGCACCCCGCTCATTTAAAACCAAATCTAAAAATGCACAGGAAGCGCATGAGGCAATACGCCCGACGATTGCAGAGCAAATACCTGCGGATCTAAAAAAGCATTTAACGAACGACCAGTTCAAGCTCTATGATCTCATCTGGAAACGCACCATTGCCTGTCAAATGATTCATGCAAGCATCAATACCGTTGCGGTGGATTTAGCCTGTGGTAGCGAAAAAAACCTATTCCGTGCAACAGGATCGGTTATTGCAAAACCTGGGTTCATGGCGGTCTATCTAGAAGGTAAAGATGATAATAAAGAAGGTGATGATAAAGAAACATTTCTACCTACGATGGCAGAAGGTGACTCTATTCCCTTAGACGACATTGTCACCAATCAGCATTTTACCGAGCCACCGCCACGCTATAGCGAAGCGAGCCTGGTTAAATCATTGGAAGAACATGGTATTGGTCGACCTTCTACCTATGCCTCTATTATCTCTACCCTGCAAAACCGCGAGTATGTCACTTTAGACTCTAAACGCTTCTATCCTACCGATGTGGGTCGGATTGTAAATAAGTTCCTCACCGAGCATTTTACTAAATATGTCGATTATGATTTCACCGCAAAACTAGAAGATAACCTGGATGCCGTCTCACGAGGAGAAAAGGACTGGGTTCCATTGATGCACGCTTTTTGGACACCTTTTACCCAATTGATTCATGATAAGGAAGAATCGGTACAACGCAAGGATGTGACTCAGGAAGCCATTGATGAAAAATGTCCAGAGTGTGGCAAGGAACTCTCTATCCGCCTAGGACGTAATGGCCGTTTTATCGGATGTACCGATTATCCGACCTGTTCCTATACCCGTAATTTAAATGATGATGGTACGGAGTCCAATGTACCGGAAATCGTAGAAGGACGAAAATGTCCTGACTGCGAATCTGATCTGGTCATTAAAACCGGACGTTATGGTAAATTTATCGGCTGTAGCTCCTATCCAAAATGCAAACATATCGAACCTTTGGAAAAACCGCTGGATACCGGTGTAGAATGCCCTAAATGTAAAAAAGGCAGTATACTCAAGCGCAAGTCGCGTAATAACAAAGTATTCTACTCTTGTTCTGGCTACCCTAAATGTGATTACGCGCTGTGGAATGTCCCTGTTAAAGAACCCTGCCCAGCATGTCACTGGCCAATATTGACGCTTAAGACCACTAAACGCCGTGGCCCGGAAAAAGTCTGTCCACAAAAGGATTGTAAATATGCAACGCCTTATGAGGGAGACCCTGAAGATATTAATGGACCGATGAGTTAGGTACATAGGCTGGGTTAACTTATTGAGCATAGCGAAATAACGTAATCCAGCACCTTTACCGTTGCTACTATTTCTCGCCCCCCCCTATTTACTATATTGAAATATTCAGGTCAGAGTAAAATGAAGCCCTAATGCATGGAACAACGGGTATTGTCCAACATTTTTATAAGCAAAAAATCAACCAGCCAAGCGGGTTATTTTGATATTAGGTTTTCTGTTGAATAAAATTAGCTATAGAAAGTGTATTATCTGGAAATTCTCGTAATACTTTTTTATCTTGTGTAATAACAATACCTTCGCCAAAATGAAAGTCTACCCATTATCGCAAGTTTATCAGTCTATAAGTGATTGATTCACATAGAACGAAAAGGGGTGTTTTGAACTTAAATCAAAATTGGCGAAGGTATTGTAATAAGGGGAATATTTTGGTGTTTTGCTAGAGCAATAAATTCACAATCATAGGCTGAACAGTTGCTTTTATTAACTAGGGCTAATACCTGAGAAGAGCTAACCTCAAATTCACTATTAATCATAATGGATTCAGCTGCTTCTTGAAGTTGTAAGGCTTTTTCAAAAGTAATTATTTCTTTTCTTAGATAAAGAGCTAAAACATTACGAAACTCACTTTTCCATAATGTTGGAGCAATCCAAGCAGAATCTAATGTAAAAAGCTTATCAACAGAATTTGAATAGGAGGTAGGCAAAAAAAGATAAGAAATAATGTTGGTATCAGCAACAATCATGACCTGCCTTCATTAATCGCATGCTCTATATCTTGGCTCGTCATATTATTCGGCTTAATTTGAGAGCGAAGAGCTTGAATATTTGAAAGTTTATCTTGTGTAGATATTTTATTTGGAAATAATTTTTGTTTAAGACACATGATAACTTCACTATTCATGCTTCTATGGTGTTGCTCAGCAACGTGTTTTAATTCTTCATATAGATCGTTAGGAATATTTTTGATCGTTAAAGCTGGCATATGGAGTCCTTAATTCAATAAAAAAATAGTTCCATTATGGTTGTCAAATGCAACCATGTCAATTATAAAAATCTAATGAATACAATACCTTCGCCAATTTTGATTTAAGCTCAAAACAGCCTTTTTCGCTTTATGTGAATCAACTACTTACAAGCTGAAAAACTTGCCAGAATGGGGTGATTTTCATTTTGGCGAAGGTATTGGAATAAGGTTAGGTTTGTTAATTACACCAATGGAACATTTCGTGTGAATTTGTGTTACTATTATTTATAGATAACATAGGGTTAAAAGATGCAAGTATTTACAGCGAATGAAGCAAAAACACACTTTGGAGAATTTATTGATAAAGCCCAAAGAGAGCCAGTCAAAGTCACTCGGCGTGGTCGTACCGTGGGTATTATGATTTCCGAAGATGAGTATGAATCAATGAAGCACTTTTATGCTAATCGTTTATTGCACTCATTAGATGATGCAGGAAAAGAAGCCGAGGAAAATGGCTTAACGGAAGAAAAACTACAAAAACTGTTATTTGATGAAAGTTAAGTCAGTTGTTATTGACACCAATGCTTTCGATTGATCATTCCATAAAATCTCCTCCAATTAGTTGATATTTTTAATTTAATTCTAGTGATAAGATTTATAATCTTGTAACCGATTTTTTGGCTTACCAGTCTTATGAACAACACCGTCATCTTCCAGACTCAAGACATCACCCGCACCTATCAGATGGGGGATGTACTAGTTCATGCGTTACGTGGGATAGACCTTAAGCTCTATGCCGGGGAATTTTCAGTGATTCTTGGTATGTCCGGCAGTGGCAAATCCACTTTGCTGAATATTCTGGGGGGACTGGACCTTCCTTCATCCGGCAAAGTGTATTATAAAGAGCTGGAACTCAGTCATGCCAGCGAAAAGCAATTAACTGATTATCGACGCTATAATGTCGGTTTTGTTTTTCAATTCTA
>DAOVWV010000350.1 GCA_030636485.1 Methyloprofundus sp. | reverse complement strand
CTCGCATATAGCACACCACGACGATTCATAAAGATTGAATCGGAGTGGTTTAAATACAGTGGCTTTCCGTGTATATCACTCACGACTGCACCGGCTTCAGTGAACAGGCAGGCTGTTGCGGCATAATCCCATAAACAGCCACCCCCATTTTCTGGCTTTGGAAGTTTAAAGTAACAGGCTGGCGCGTGTTCCAGTACACAACATGCATTCATGACAGCACCGCCATGCAGAATAGTATTAATGCCGTTATAGCCCATGTCTATGGCAATGTTTTCTAGTCCAGCCTGTACTTTTGAGTATAGCCTGTGAGCTGCAAAGCTTGGGTCGCCTATCAATGTTAACGAGGATTTTGGCGCGGCTAATACAGGCAAGGGGTTCCAAGGTTTAGCATTGCGCAAAACGCCACGACCCTTTATGGCATGATAGAGGGTTTGTTCTACAGGGTCATAAATCACCCCAATATAAGGAGTGCCATCGCGTGCTAGCAGGGCAATTGAAACGGAATAACCGGGCGTAGATTCGATAAAGGAAAGAGTGCCGTCGAGTGGGTCAATACACCAGAAAAAATCTTTCTCCAGGCGCTCCAGTGTATCGGGACTTTCTTCTGTCAGTAGCGCAAGATCATACTCCATGCAGCTTGATGACAGCGTTTGTAAGATAACATCCTGGGCTAAATAATCGACTTCTGTGACCACTTGCGAGGCAATACTTGAAGCGTCCTGCTTGTTGTTAACCGTCAATGGGCGGAATGTGTATTGGGTGATGATCTCGCCTGCCTGGTAAGCTGCCGAAATGGCATATTGACAGAGCAGCGACAAGTCACTGGCACTGAGTTTCATAAACCCTCCTGTTGCAGTTGTTGCAGTACTTCGCGGGTCAGGCGCTCACTGTAACTGTTTATTTTCCAGTGGCCTGGGCTCCAGCCTTTGAGAAACCGATGAAAATCTGTCCATGCCACAGGGTACAATGCCCGCCAATCTTTTTCCAAAGCATCGGCATCAATCATTTTATGTTGCGATTTTAATGATTTTTTAAGTGCATGAAAATAGTCATCCAGTAGCTCAGCTTCTAGCTGCTGGCATTCATCTTCAGCCAGACAGCTGCCTATAAAATAGGCAAGATCTTTCATGCCACAGCCACCACCGACATATTGAAAATCTACCGCAGCAACACGTTTTCCATCAGCGGAAAAACAAAAATTAGCCAGTTTTGCATCTCCATGAACAAAGGTTTGAAAGGGGCTGCTGTTTAATTTCTGATCAATTGAATGCGCGGCTTTTTTTAGTGCCGGGTCGTTTAGGCACTGTAGTTCATCAGGGCGTGTTTCCAGATGCCAGTATGTACCGGTCTGCCATAAATTTTCTGGTTTTTTTTCCATAAAGCGTGCGTGAAAATTAGCCAGCCACGCTAGGCAGAGTTTTATTTCTTCAGTTGATACAGTGGTTTTACGCACTGGAAATCCGCTTGCATTCAGATCTTCCAGTAGTATAAAGACTTCGTCTGCTGTGCTTTCTAGTGCCAGGCAATCGGGGGTGCGGCAACTGACATCACAGTGTGTGTTCCATTGTCTATACCAGGCCGTTTCAACTTGATAAGACGTTATTTTTCGCTGATGAGATCGGTCGCTATTCCAGCCGCGCGGGTGTTGTGATTGTTCTGCCAGGCGTATATGCTTGGCTACCACACTATGAGCATCGCTACCCGTTAGCCCATAACGTACGATTTCGCCATAGCCACTCCACACGCTTTGTATTACTTCAATTTTGAAAAGTGCATTTGCTCCGGTGGCCTTGAGAATGGTTGCCTGAAAGTGCTTGTTCATTGGTTTATATTTTCCTGATGACTCACGATTATCAAGCTGGGGGCATGGGCAATCTAGCCATGCTCCAATAGCTTTAATCAGCTGATCATTGCTTATTTCGCCTGGCTTGCATTAAAGTGCTTCTATCCTATTGATTTACTTGGGCAGTATTAAGTGCTCTGAATCGCTGGTTGTTGTCTAAATATATGCACATTTTTGCTCATAAAAACTCCATACTAGGTCTGTGCTTATTAGCAAGTAAATGCTACGCATGCCACTGTTTATAAGGATTTACACCTTGTAACTATAATAAGCCGCGCATAAAAAGGGTATGTAGGGTATTATAGTGTAAATATTTTTTTATATCTGATAGCATTTAATTCTAGGCTATCAAGCGTTTAGGAACACTTAATGACTTCCGAAGTACCCTCACTTCCAAAATTTTCCGAGTTAAACCTTATCGAGCCACTGCTAAAAGGGCTGGATGAAGTAGGTTATGAAACTCCATCCCCTATCCAGGCTTTAACCATTCCTTTGGTTTTGGACGGCCGGGATGTACTTGGCCAGGCTCAGACAGGGACAGGTAAAACTGCCGCCTTTGCCTTACCTTTGCTCTCGAAATTAGATCTACAGCAAAAAGACCCTCAGGTGCTGGTTTTAGCACCCACCCGTGAATTGGCAATACAGGTTGCCGAAGCGTTTCAAAAATACGCTAAGTATCTTAAAGGCTTTCATGTCGCACCGATTTATGGCGGGCAGGATTACAGCGGACAATTACGCATGCTTAGACGCGGTGCGCATGTTGTTGTCGGTACGCCAGGTCGGGTTATGGATCATATGCGTAAAGGCACTTTAAAGTTAGGTAACTTGAAATGCCTAGTATTGGATGAAGCCGATGAAATGCTACGCATGGGGTTTATTGACGATGTTGAGTGGGTTTTAGACCAATTACCGGAGCAGCGTCAAATTGCCCTGTTTTCTGCAACCATGCCGACGGCGATTCGTCGCATTGCCAATAATTATTTGCGCGAGCCTGAGCATGTAACGATTAAAGTTAAAACCACGACCGCTGAAACGATTCGTCAGCGTTACTGGACGGTCAGCGGTATGCATAAGCTGGATGCACTGCCACGCATATTATAGGCTGAG